>JAQYWN010000449.1 GCA_029379265.1 Rhizonema sp. NSF051 | reverse complement strand
AAATAAAAACCCTATAACTTTTCATAAGTTTAGGGTTTCATCATTAAAATTTGATATCGGGATGACAGGATTTGAACCTGCGGCATCCTGCTCCCAAAGCAGGCGCGCTACCAAGCTGCGCTACATCCCGTTGATTTCAATCTAAACCAGTTTTGTGGTTTTTCTCTTACACATTTAATAGGATATCACGCTTTGCCACTTTTTGCCAAATTATTTTAGTTGTTAAGCTTTACGACATTAGCAGATCTGTCAGGGGAGCCACTTTAGTAGCTCCTGAATTTATTTATGGAGAGAATTTAACAATTACCCTTATTCAGCACCCCTACCTCATAGTATGGGGTAACCTTACACCGTTAATTTAAATCTGGGCAAATCTGGGTAAACCTAGATAAACTACGTTACTCACATTTCCAAACCTAGACACGGCAACGGATACCGTATCCTTTCCCGTTGGATTCCCACCAACCTCGAATAGCCTCAATCAATTAAGTTGTCCACAAATCTATGTCTCCCCGATTCAACTGGAAAATTGATCTCCAGACGTAACCACTCGTGTCCTGTTAAGACGGGCAAGTATTATTAATGTCTATTGACACAATTTACCTACATGCGACCGAACGTGCTTTCCAATAGGCTAGGCGGACCCGGAAGGAGGTAAACTTACTTGTATTATCACTCATTTTTTCCGTCAGGTCAAACAACACTTATCAGGCTATTTTCCAACGATTTGCCGAGATATGCATAGATATTAGCGAACAGCTTATAACTTCTACACCCCTAATGAATAGAGCTTCTTATTTGTATTCAGGATTAATGAGGATACCAAAACATACCTTTAATACCTTCTGGATCGGACATAAAGCCTAAACCCCGGTAGAAGTCTAGAACGTGAGGATCGGCAAAAAGGGTGACATTGCTAATCTCTTCGCTCCTCAGCTTTTTAAGTATATATTTCATCAATGCTTTGCCTAGCCCCTTACCTTGAAAGTCTGGATGAACCACGACATCCCAAATAGTGGCATTAAAAGCATGATCTGAAGTAGCACGTGCAAAACCAATGAGCCGCCTTTTGCTTCCTCGCACTTGCCACATAGTGACTACGAGAAAACTATGCTCAATAGCTTTTTTGACTTTTCTTAGGGGACGACGCGACCAACCGACCGCATCACACAGTTCTTCGAGTTCATACAGGTCGATATCTCGCTCAGTACTGAAAACAATGCGTTCGCTACTAGGGCTAGAATCACCCACAGCTTCTGCGCTCATTTGTTCTAAGGGAGTCGTCCTGTTTGTCTCGGCTGCTTCAGAAGCACTAAACCAAGTTTTCCAAAAACCCATGCCAACGTGGTTCGGGTAGTATAACTGAATTGGTTTCCACGCTCAAGAGTGTTAATTCACCCTGACTAGTGCAACCAATCTATGAACCAATACACTCAAAAGTTTCTGGGTGTGATGGAACTTTTGATCTAGCAGCACAAAGGAGAGCGTTAGTCTTATACCAATCATTTTCAACTTTAACATTATGTTGTGGAAACTAGGAGAAATTCACCAAAAAGGCTGGATTTGAGAGTATGTATTCAGTAGTCCTGAGGAGCCAGCGCCGTGCGGAGAGAAGTCGTAAGCAGGGAAACCCTCCTTACGAACTACGTTCGGTTCCCCAATGCTCCTATGCCTGCGGTAAACCCGTCTTCTCATTCTTCACCAGACGCTCCCTTGAACAGCACTGGCTCCCGTTGAGGCGACTGGCGTTGCCTCGTCGTCAAGAATTCAGATTTTCTCTTTCAACCTTCAGACTAAGCTTGAAAGAGAAAAATCTTAACTCAGGACTCAGCACTGATGCTCCCTTATGTAGTGCATTTGGCAAGGTTGGATTATTTTGAAAAATCTTTATGAAACCTCAAAAATGGCTTCAGGTTTAAAATCTTCTACACTGGAACTGTTAAAGCGCTTTAACCGAGGGTTTCCTCAGTTTTATGAGCAATTTGTAAGCAGTGAGATCCAACTGCAAAATTTGCGGCTCGCCTATCGCCTCTATAAAACCCGACGCGCCGTTATTGAGATGAAATCGGAAAGTAGCAAAACTGCCCTGCATTTTGCTTATCGTAACCAGTCTTTTCTGCTCAGCGATATTTTTGGTGTGCTAGCGGCTTATGGATTGACAATCCACGGTTTAAGTCTATACGGTCAGATCCGACCGCCAATGTTAGTTTTTATTAAACTGCTAGTCTCTCGTGGTAGTGAAGCCCTCACTGACAAAACCGCAGAAAATGTCTCCCGTGCCATTCGCGAGGCTTTAGCTGATCGGTTTGAAGTAGAAGAAATGCTGGCGGTGGAATTCAACCTTGACGCAGGCTTAGAACAGGTACAAACCGAGTTCTATGTTGATCCGGTCTTCCATCTTCCTGCTTTAGTGGTTGAAGCCGATAACCAACCTGGATTATTTTATAAAGTCATGTACGCTATTTGGCAAGAAGACCTTTTGGTAGTCAATGCCAATTTATTAGTTTGGCGCGGACGTACGCGCCTGATTCTTTATTTACTTGGACCGAATGAAAACCTAATTCCTGAATATTTAGGTCACAAAATTGCTGAAGGGGTACGCCAGAGGTTGCTGGGTATATGAAGAGTTGTTGGTTGTTCTACTGAATCACTATCGACTAACTCTTAATCAATAACGACTTCTTACTCCCTACTCCCCGTTCAATGTACGATAGAAGTATGGCAACGATTGAAATCTTAGGCGTTTCACACGCATACGAACTCACTGCTCCCACTGGGAATCCCCACACTTTAGTGTTTGTTCACGGTTGGCTCAGCAGCCGTGGATACTGGCAACCTGTGATTTCCCGCCTATCAGTTGATTTTCAGTGCCTTTCTTATGATTTGAGGGGTTTTGGGGAGTCCCAATCTAAGGCAAAAACTGATTATAGTCGCGAACAAACTTCTTTTAGCCTGACTTCCACATACAATCACACGGGTGCTAATTCCTTCGATTCCCTCTACACTCCACTTGCCTATGCTCAAGATTTAGCAGATCTTCTACAACATCTGAATATTACCAGTGCTTGGCTAATCGGTCACTCTCTAGGAGGCACGATCGCTCTTTGGCAAGCTGCCGAATACCCGAACTGTGTTAAGGGAGTCATCTGTATCAACGCAGGTGGTGGCATTTATCTCAAAGAAGCTTTCGAGCAGTTTCGCGTAGCTGGGCAGCGATTTTTGCAAGTCCGCCCTCGATGGCTAAGCCAGATGCCTTTAATCGATCTCCTTTTTTCTAGAAATAGTGTTGCACGTCCCTTAGAGCGCTACTGGGCGCGTCAGAGGGTGATTGATTTCGTCGTCGCCGATCCAGAAGCTGCTTTGGGAACATTGCTAGACTCCACGACAGAAGAAGAAATTAACCACTTGCCCCAGCTTGTCTCCCAACTTAAGCAGCCTGTTTATTTCCTCGCAGGTGCGGAAGACAAGATTATGGAACCCAAGTATGTCCGTCATTTAGCTAGTTTTCACCCTCTGTTCCAGTATTGTGGCGACAATGTTATTGAAATTCCTGATTGTGGAAACTTGGCAATGTTAGAGCAGCCAGATGCAGTCGCTACTCACATCCGGTGTATCGTTGCCCAACATCAGTAGGAAAAGTGGGGAGAAGCATCGTCTTGGTGTTGGTACAATTTCATCACCTGAGACAGTGCTAATCGAGACTGAACGGCGAGATCAAGAGGGGAGATATGACCTCGGTTGAGATGATCACAGGCAGCACAGCCAATCATGGCAGCATTGTCAGTGCAAAATTTTAAGGGGGGAAATATTGCCCGCAGGTTATGGGCTGTGGCTGCTTGTAAATATTTTCTTAACCCACTGTTAGCTGCTACACCTCCACCTACGGTAATGGTGGAAAGACCATAGTCAAGGGCACACGCGATCGCCCTTTTGGTGAGTGCTAGCGCCACTGTTTCTTGAAAGCTTGCCGCAATATCTGCCACTGGCATTGGCTGCCCATTCTTCTCTAACTTCTGTACAAGTCGCAGCACTGCTGTCTTTAACCCACTAAAACTCGCATCATACGGATGATAGCCTCCACTCGGTAAGGAAACTTTTCCGGATGGCAGGGCAAAAGCTTGGGGATTACCGATTTGTGCCAAGCGATCTATCTCTGGTCCACCAGGATATCCTAAATGCATTAAACGCGCCACCTTATCAAACGCTTCACCTGCTGCATCATCACGAGTTTCGCCTAATGTTTCATACACACCACAATCTTTGACGTAAATCAAGCTTGTATGTCCGCCAGAGACTAGCAAGCTCAAAAAGGGTGGTTCTAAAGTTGGCTCGCTTAAATAAGTTGCGTAAATATGACCCTCAAGGTGATGAACTCCCACAAATGGCTTGTTATGGACTACACACAGGGTTTTAGCAGCAGTTAACCCCACTAATAATGCCCCTACCAGTCCAGGCGCACAAGTTGCCGCAATACCATCTATTTGATGCCAGTCTAGTTCTGCTTGTTCTAGGGCTTGAGCGATCGCGCCATTTATTGTTTCCAGGTGCTGTCGAGACGCCACTTCTGGTACGACTCCGCCGTACTGCCGATGGAGTGGAATTTGTGACGCAACAATGCTACTATAAACTTGACGATTCTTAACAACCGCAACAGCAGTTTCATCACAGCTCGTTTCTATAGCTAAAACGGTTGACATTTGTCATTTGTCCTTTATCATATTTCTTTATGTAACTAAGGAACAGCTTCAAATCAGATCCGAAAGCTCAACAGGCGTAACCTTTGCACGCCACTGCCTCCTCCCCACTCCCATACTTTTATTTTTAAGAAACTTAAACTTTTATTGACTTAAACTTTACTCGGTACACGGGCGAGAGTATGATTTCCATATGCTAAAAACACGACAAAATAACAGAAAATATAGGCAAATATGTCAGATTGACACCTGACAAAATCCTAGTTTAACCTGATTTCATCGTGGTGGATTAAACATCCATCAAGTTTGCATTTGATAGAAGTGTTGTTTCACCTCTATCTATGGTTATAAAAAGCGCTCCCCGCTTCTCGAAAGTTGTACAAGCCGCTTCGTTTTGTACAAAGAAACTTTGTTCCGTCATACAAGGAAACGATCCTATGCGACGCTTGTTTGCTCTGATTTTAGCGATTTGTCTTTGGTTCAATCTTGCACCATCCGCCCGAGCAGAAGGTGCTGATCTTGTACGTTGCGCTGATTCTCCTGCCTTTCAGGAAAGGGCAAAAGATGCCCGGAATACCACTTCCGATCCAGCATCAGGAGAAAAGCGATTTGAGCGTTATTCCGAGGCATTATGCGGTCCTGAAGGGCTTCCCCATCTGATAACCGATGGTCGTCTTAGCAGTGCTGGTGACTTTCTGATCCCTGGCATTCTCTTTCTGTACATCGCCGGTTGGATTGGTTGGGTAGGTCGTGCCTATCTGATAGCAATCAAAAAAGAAGGCGTTGACGTGGAATTGAAGGAAATCGTGCTTGACGTGCCGAAAGTATTGCCGCTAATGCTTTCAGGCTTTGCTTGGCCAGCAGCTGCTTTAAAAGAATTGCTGTCAGGCGAATTAACAGCTAAAGATGAAGAAATCACCATTTCACCACGCTAAGAGCTAATAGATAGTGGATATTGGTTAATAGAACAACTAGTAACCAAAAGCTAATAGCTAATAGCTAATTGCCAACAACTCACTTATTTGGGCGTAAAAACTCATGCAACCAAATTATTTCGTTAAATATCTCTCATTGGCACCAGTTTTATTGTTTGTCAATTTGATACTGACTGCTGTTCTGTTGATACTGTTTAACAACTGGTTCCCCGACCTACTTTTCCATCCACTGCCATAGACTAATTATTTGCTCTTGAGTGATGTTTTAGAAATAAATACTTTCAATTTATCACTCTTAACCAGAGCCAGTAAGTTTAAACTCGTAATGCAATCACTGGCTTACGAGTTTAATTTTTAGTAAAGGTTGAAGAACTCAGAATGCAATTCGTGGGATTTGTACGGCCATTAGGTGTGGACTTTTACCCAGTTTAGAACGCACGCTTGTTGTATGTCCGGAACGCAAACTCTTCCGGATGGAATATATCAGTCTGAAGATCTTTACATCTGTATTCTACTTACTTGACAGCGCTCATAAACTCTCTGTTTCGGAGATATATATTCTTTGTTCTCTCTTGATAAATTAATTTTTCTAAACTTACTTGGCAAAAATGGCTTTTTTGCATCAATTATTATTAATAATTAAAAATGCGTAAGTGCTGTTTAGAGGCAAATTATAGATTATGGTTCAAGCAATAGATGCATCAAAAAACCGTTCAAGCGATCCTAGAAACCAGGAAGTCGTCTTTCCAGAATGGCGCGATTCACAGCGAGGAAATCTGGAAACGCCAATTAATGCTTCTCCCTTAGTCAAGTGGTTTATCAATAACTTACCTGCTTATCGCTCAGGTCTAACGACCTACAGACGGGGTTTAGAAGTTGGCATGGCTCACGGTTACTGGTTATTTGGACCATTTGCCAAGTTTGGTCCCCTGCGGGATACAGATAGAGCAGATTTAGCTGGGTTGCTAGCAACCTTAGGCTTTGTTGTGATTCTGACTGCTTCTCTATCCTTATATGCCAGTAGCAATCCTCTCCCACCAGTTGCTACCGTTACTGTCCCAAATCCTCCAGATTCTTTTAAATCTGGAGAAGGCTGGAACAACTTCGCTAGTGCCTTCTTAATTGGTGGTCTTGGTGGTGCAGTCGTTGCTTATTTGATAGCTAGTAATCTAGGAACAATCCTAAATCTAGCAGGTTAATGATCAGTAAGGAGTGAGAAGTTAATAGTGATTAATAATCAACTCCTTACTAT
>JAQYWN010000448.1 GCA_029379265.1 Rhizonema sp. NSF051 | reverse complement strand
ATTAAAAAATAAGTCATGCTACCAAAGAAGGGTAACAGCGGTAAGCGCTCTCAACAATGGACAGTTTCTCAGCTTTTTGAATTAGCAAAGCGTAATCCTTTCATGATTTCGCACTGGGTTATATTATGGGCTGTTGTGGGGACGGTGAGTGGTCTATTTGCAGCGTTGTACTGGAATATTTTAGAAGTGTTCACTAACAAACTTCAACAATTTCAGGGTCCCAGTCTTTTAATAGTGATGCCTTGTTCAGGTTTAGCTATCGGTTTAATAATTCATTTTCTTGGCAATCCAGGCGAAATTGCCGTGATTGTCGATAACATTCATTTTCGTGGTGGACGCTTAGATACAAAGCAAAATCCTTCAATGATTCTTTCTTCCCTAATTAGTATATCGGCAGGTGGTAGCGCTGGTCCAGAAGCACCATTGGTTCAGGTAACAGGTTCTTTTGGTACTTGGTTTGCTGATCGCCTAAAACTTGAAGGTGAAGATCTTAGATCCATAAGTTTGGCGGGAATGGCTGGGGGCTTTACTGCTTTATTTGGCGCACCACTTGGTGGTGCAATGTTTGCTCTGGAGATTTTGCACCACCAGCACATTGTGGAGTACTACGAAGCTTTGATGCCTGCCATTGTTTCGAGTTGTGCTAGTTATCTAGTATTTGCAACAATTACACACTTGGGAATCGCACCCACGTGGCATTTTCCTCAGTATCACTTAGAAAATATTGATGATTTTGCTCTAGCCATCGTTTTTGGTATTGTTGGGGCGGCTGCAGGATGGGTTTTCATAGGCATTTTCCGTGGTTGTCATTACCTTTTCAACCGGATTCCTGGACCAATTTATCTACATACAACATTAGCAGGACTGGGACTCGGTATTTTAGCAACTCTCTTACCACTGACTCGTTACTTTGGAGATGAACAGTTAGATGTCGTCGTCAATCACAGTTTTCCTGCTGTTTTCTTACTCGCACTTGCTTTCGGTAAGATGGCTGCCATTAGTGTTACAGTCACAGGTGGGTGGCGTGGTGGATTTATTATCCCTTTATTTTTTATTGGTGCTTGTCTGGGTAAAGCAACCGCTGCTTTAATTCCTGGACTCAATCCTACCCTTGTCATGATTTGTACAATGGCAGCTATTAATGCTGCGGTAACGCGTACACCTATCAGTACAACCTTGCTGCTATCGAAGTTGACTAACTTCAGTCCCTTAACTCCAATCCTGTTCGCCAGTTTAGTGGGATTTTTTCTGGCTCCCAAAGTTCCTCTCATTACATCTCAACTTAAGTTGCAGCAAGAAGAGACTGGAAGCGCAAGCGCAGAATGAAAAATCACAAGAGCTTGACTTGCAGGGAATAAGCAATTCCCTTGACAAAGCAGCGGTGAGCAGCGCTACAGGGAACTCACGTCCGCTCTCACGGCGACTGTGTTAGCGTAGCAGTCTTCTCACATTGGGAGACGCTGCGCGAACGACGTACCCCTCCCTTGAAACAAGCGTAACAAGTAGCGTCTTGCTCCAGTTGGGTTTTCCTTCGGGTATGGTAGGCTCCCCATCTAATAGTATAGTTTGTCATTTTTCAAGAGACAGGGGGAACAGAATAAATACATAGACTGGATTTTTATCTGTTACAAGCTACAAAAGTATTTTTACCGTGATATTTCTCGTTTTTTCCGTAAAGAAGTTTGCAATCCGTGAAGCGGGGAATAGGAAATCGATGAATTAGTGAACTATATTTTTCTTTACGATTAGCCACCACCCATTCTCCTCTCTATCCACATCCCCTCCCAGGCAGAAAAAGGCATGATGTGCTAGAATTGTATCAAAATATGGCAATTATTCAATGGAAATTCGGAATAATTTTGCTCTTTTTTCAGTTTCTAGGCTAAAATCTGCAATTTTTGGAGCTATTTAGGTTATGGCAACCTATCAGGAGAGGGTTATCCCGACAGATCTGAGGAACGAAATGTCGCGATCATATCTGGAATACGCGATGAGCGTAATTGTGGGTAGGGCGCTGCCAGATGCCAGGGATGGTCTGAAACCTGTGCATCGTCGAATACTCTACGCCATGCATGAGCTAGGGCTGATGCACGATCGCCCGTTTCGGAAATGCGCTCGTGTGGTAGGGGAAGTGTTGGGTAAATATCATCCCCACGGCGATACAGCAGTGTATGACGCTTTGGTGCGGATGGCACAGGATTTTTCCATGAGATCGCCGCTGATCGCCGGGCATGGGAACTTTGGTTCGGTAGATAACGACCCACCTGCAGCAATGCGATACACGGAATGTCGCTTGCAAGCTTTAACGAGTGTCGCCCTACTGCAAGATATCGAATCAGAAACTGTAGATTTTGCCAGCAACTTCGACGGTTCGCAGCAAGAACCAACGGTTCTTCCATCACGTATCCCGCAGTTACTTCTCAACGGTTCCTCTGGGATTGCTGTAGGGATGGCAACCAACATTCCTCCCCATAACTTGGGTGAATTGATTGATGGGTTGGTAGCATTAATTCACAACTCGGAAATCACTGATATCCAGTTGATGCAGTACATCCACGGACCAGACTTTCCAACTGGGGGTCAAATTCTGGGGACTGCAGCAATAAAAGAAGCTTACACTCTCGGGCGTGGTTCTATCACCATGCGGGGTGTAGCAAGCGTTGAAACTGTTGAACAACGCGGACGACCAGATAGGGAAGCCATCATTGTCACCGAATTACCCTACCAAACCAATAAAGCGGCGCTGATTGAAAAAATTGCCGAGTTGGTGAACGACAAGCGCATTGAGGGAATTGCAGATATTCGGGATGAAAGCGATCGCGATGGGATGCGAATTGTCATCGAACTCAAACGGGACGCCTATCCCCGCGTAGTGCTGAACAACCTCTACAAGCAAACGCCCATACAAGCCAACTTTGGGGCAAATATGCTGGCCCTGGTAAATGGTGAACCGCAAGTCCTCACCCTCAAGCAGTTCTTAAACGTCTTTTTGGACTTCCGCTTTGAATCAATTACCCGACGCACCCGCTACGAACTGCGGAAAGCCGAGGAACGCGACCACATATTACAAGGGTTATTGATTGCCCTGTCGCATTTAGATGAAATTATTAACTTAATTCGTCACGCACCTGATGCGCCGACAGCTAAAGGTGAATTAATGACCAGTTACGGACTGTCAGAACACCAAGCAGACGCTATTTTGCAGATGCAATTGCGACGTTTGACAGCTTTAGAAGCAGATAAAATTCGCTCCGAACACGAAGAACTACAAACACTCATTACTGACTTACAAGATATTTTGGCACGCCGGGAGCGAGTGCTAGAAATCATTGAAACCGAAGTTACGCAAGTGAGAGAAGCCCATGCGACACCACGCCGCACGGTCATTACACATGGTGAAGGAGATTTAGAAGACCGCGATCTCATTGCCAATGAAAAAGTTGTCATCTTGCTGACAGAACAAGGTTACATCAAACGCATGGCGGTGAATACCTTTGAGGCACAAAGTCGGGCAACGCGAGGCAAAGCAGCTGCCAAGATGAAAGAAGATGATGGGGTTGAGCATTTCTTGACTTGCTGCGACCATGATAGTGTCTTGTTCTTCAGCCAACGCGGAGTTGTCTACTGTCTGAGAGCATATCAGATCCCCATTTGTTCTCGTACCAGTCGTGGGACACCCATTGTGCAAATGCTGCCAATTCCTAAAGAGGAAAAAATCACTTCGATTGTCCCTGTTGATGAGTTTACCGATAATGAATTTCTGGTCATGCTCACTAAAAGTGGCAATATTAAGAAAACTGAAGTATCAGCATTTAGCCACATCCGTGCTAATGGCTTGATTGCTATTTCCCTAGAAGAAGGCGACCAACTCCGGTGGGTACGACGTGCCAAAGTCGAAGACAGTGTGATTATTGGTTCCCGTCAAGGCATGGCAATTCACTTTAGATGCAGCCACGAACAACTGCGTCCTCTAGGAAGAGCCACTCGGGGAGTAAAATCCATGAAACTGCGTAAAGGCGATGAACTGGTGGGTATGGATATTCTCCCGGCAGCCATTCTTGAGACTTTAGATATCGAAGATTCTGAGGCAGAAGAGATTGAGAATGAAGAGTCTACCGAAGTCATCAGCAACGGTAGTTCCGGTCCTTGGGCATTAGTGATTACAATGTCAGGATATGGCAAGCGCGTTCCAGTTTCTCAATTCCGCTTGCAGAATCGTGCAGGTCAAGGTTTAACAGCAACTAAATTCAAAAACCGGAAAATCAAAGACCAACTGGCAACACTGCACGTTGTCAACAACGACGAAGAAATTATGATGGTCACAAGTCGCGGTATAATTATTCGTCAGGCAGTAAATGCGATTTCCATACAATCGCGATCAGCAACTGGAGTTCGAGTTCAACGCTTGGACGAAGATGATGTCATTACTGGAGTCGCAATCGTTCCCGCCGATAGTGGTGAAGTTGCAGAAGAAGTTGTCGAAGAAGTTGCAGAAGAAGTCACAGAATAAGAAGCAGGGGAAGCAGGGGGAATTTACCCTCCTAATTCCTTACCTAATTTCTCTATCTAGCGGCATCTTGATGGGGCTAACCGTCGCCCCTATCGGTGCTTGGTTTTTCGCTTGGTTTTCCTTAGTACCACTTTGGGTATTCATTGTTACTCCATCCTCCCCACCTCTCCTCCTCTCCCTCGCATGGGGTATAGGTTATTACGGCACCGCCCTCTCGTGGATTACTGGGATTCATCCCATGACTTGGATGGGAGTTCCTTGGTTAGCAAGTCTCTTGATCGCCCTCTTTTGTTGGGTATTCATCACCCTCTGGGGAACTGCATTAGTGGCTACCTGGGCGATAGGCATGCGAACGATTTTAGATTTTAGATTGACAATTTTAGATTGGGTTTGGCTTGCTTTTAAACAAAAGTCTTGGAAACCCACGAAAAATATCATCATCCAAAATCCAAAATCAGTCTTGGAAAGTTTGCCACAGAAGGAAATCCAAGCACGCCAGTTCGCACAACGAGGGGAACCCCAATGCCAGTCGTCTACTTCGGGAAAACCGCCAGCGACTGGCTCAACTTTCTGCAAAATCCAAAATGGGTTGATCCGCGTTCTCATTGGCACAGCCTTATGGTGTGGCTTGGAAGGGATTTGGAGTTGTGGTCCCTTGTGGTGGAGTTCTCTTGCTTATACTCAAAGTCCGCATAACCTGGCAATTTTACACCTCGGTCAGTTTTCCGGGCCTAGTACCGTGACAGCAGCGATTGTTGCAGTTAATGGCTTGCTGGCTGAAGCTTGGATAAACCGCAGAGGCACGTTCGCCAAGTCGGACAAAGGGATGGAGACGAAGATAACCTCTGTATCTCTACTTAAGAGTAATAAATATTTACCTCTTGCCATCACACTACTCATCACTCTCCACCTAATTGGGTTTGGCTTGTACACTCGTCCCCTTGCCCAACCAGTAACAGCAGCGCTAAAAGTTGGAATCATTCAAGGTAATGTTCCTAACCAAATCAAACTTTATCCAGAAGGTTTTCGTCGCGCTCTCGAAGGGTATACGACTGGATACTTGAGTTTGGCAAGTCAAGGTGTGAATGCTGTTTTAACTCCAGAAGGAGCTTTGCCTTTTTCTCAGAGTGATATTATGCATAGCTCCTTAGTCGATGCAGTTCGGGAATTCGGTGTGGTAGCTTGGGTTGGAGGTTTTTACAAAGAGGGAAACAGCTATACGAATAGCTTATTTACTTTTTTGGAAAATGGTAATATCTTTAACCATTACGGAAAAGCAAAGTTAGTCCCGATTGGAGAGTATATTCCCTTTGAGCAAATTCTCGGTGCGATCGTCAAACGGCTATCACCTTTGGACGAACACCAAGTTCCTGGTTCACCGAATCAAGTATTTGACACACCTTTTGGTCGTGCTATTGTTGGTATCTGCTACGAATCGGCTTTTGCCGAACACTTTCGCTATCAGGCGGCTGCAGGGGGGCAATTTATCCTCAGCCCTTCCAACGATGCCCATTTCAGTGCGGCTATGCCCGCACAGCACCACGCTCAAGATACGATGCGAGCAATTGAAACTGATCGCTGGGCAGTACGGGCAACAAATACCGGCTACTCGGCTTTTGTCGATCCTCATGGCAAAACATTATGGATTTCTGGACATGATACTTATGCAGTTCATGCAGAAACTATTTATCGCCGACAAACGCAGACTTTATATGTGCGTTGGGGTGATTGGTTGACACCGTTGTTGTTAATATTCAGCGCGTTCTTCTTGGTGCTTGAGTATCTTCAAAGGAGAATGATGACATAACTCAAGTTTCGAGAATAAAATAGAGGATGCTAATCACCCTCAGATATCATGGAGGCTGTCGTATGGAAGATATTGCGAGAGCGAAAGCTATTGTCAGCGCTATCTCATGGAGCGATCTTTTTTAGCTACACGATAGTATCTATCGGCATACCCATTGCCGTTTTGTTTATTAGCAACGATCCAGTTGTGAAAGAAAATGCTAAAGAATCACTTAACTTTCACATCAACCTTTACATCTATGGCATTATCTTCGGATTGCTGATTTTCGTTGCCATAGGCATTCCACTGCTGATTTTGTTGTGGATTGTGAGCCTGATAATGCCAATTATTGCAGTTATTAAAGTCCTTGGTAACCCTAATTTGTCCTACCGCTATCCATTTATTTTTCGATTGGTATAGCAGGTAAAAATTGTTTTTGTTTCAATCAAAACTAACTAAGTAATGATACTGTGGGCTGAATTTTATGAACACAGCATTTTGATTTTAATACTTAAAAAGTCTAGTTTTTTTTACTGGAGTTTAGACTAACGCATGACAAAATGACCCAGCAGTAGTGAGTTTACAA
>JAQYWN010000447.1 GCA_029379265.1 Rhizonema sp. NSF051 | reverse complement strand
GTAATAATAAAGACTCAGTTTCTATCTAAGGGGTGTAGGAGCATAAGCATTAAACTATTGTTCAGCAATCTTCACAGGATATCTTCTGAAGAGGATTTGTCATGCTTACTTTTAATAATTTAGTTATTTAATATACTTTTGATTGTCAGTATCAGTAATCAGCGATCGCCTATTTTTGGATCCACCTCACGCTCATCGCATTGCTCCCGAACTAAACTTACTTAATTTCCTAAATGGCTCAACTAAAATTCCGAGAATTTCTTCAAGTTGTGCAATAAAGTATTCAGTCCTGTCAATTTTTAGGGTTTGCGCCTCAAGTGTTAAAAACTTCCAGAGGGTGCCAGTTGATACTACGCCATATATTGTCTGCGATTGTCCCTTGCGATCGTTAAATACTTGAGCTGCTACCATTTCAGCTACGCATTGTCCTAAACCCAGCTTAATGTCATTATCTTTTGCTTCCACTACTGTAATGACTGGGGCAGTAATTAGCAACTGGTTTTCTGAAGCACTCAGAATAAAATCACATACACCGTTGAGTCCTCTACTTTCGTCTATGTTAAATGACGTTCCTGAGAAATAACCAATTTTGCCTTGAAATATTCTTCTAACTTCTAGAAGAATCGGAGTAATAATTAATTCAGACCTGGCTTTTTCGGTACTGATGTTGGTTGCTAACTCTAGCGTCTCTTCTAAAGCTTCTTTCAATCTTTGAGATGGTTGGACTGGAGGAACTTGAGCAAATAGGTTATGACTTTCCTGTAAGGTAAGGTTTAAGTCGTTAATTGCTTTATCAAGAGTTTTAAAATCGCTGTATGACACCGTAATTTAATTTGGTGGCTAGTATTTTGCATTATAGCAATCCTCCGCTTTCTTTGTGAAAAACGCGCCTGCTCAGATTCCTGACAAATATACACGAAGTCGGGAATCTGATTTCTTCCTTACCACTGTGCTGAGTAATCCTCCTGTTGCAGACCCATTAACTGTCGGCGTCTCCGAGCATATTGAAGAATATTGATACCGAGTTCCTGTGCTGTACGAATGCTGATTCTGGACAGAGAAAGTGCTTGATCAGGTCCCCAAGCTGTGGCTAAATCGCCGACAACTAAGACAATTCCTCCTCGCATGGAAATTTGAATCAACTGTTGATTGACCATTGGTAAAGCTGCAAACAAAAAAGGCTTTGTCCGTAAAGGATGGTTGCGTCGCAATTCTTCTAGAGGTTTGGAAGAAGACTCCAACTGCTGAGCTACATTCCGAATACTATCAGCTAAGGCTGTACCATCTGGTGGGACATCAACTAAAAGTACTCCACCTTTGTCTAAGTAGCTTTTGAGCGCTTCAAATTCAAAATTGTTTAGAGATAATGCCTGTTTACCTGTAAGATAAAGTAAGTCATACTCTTGAAGATTTTCTTGTAAAGTCACTTGACCTGCTTCATCGGCACCACGTAAAGAGGGGTAAAGAGGTTCTACCGCTTGTAGTAAATACGCAAGGTTAAAAAAGTTACGACTATATTCAGGATCGCTATGGGTGACCTGAGCCATATGGACGATCGCCTGCGGACGTGCCTGAGCTTGAGTGCGGTAACGCAAGTCTATATTATCATAGCCGGGAAAAAAGACATCATCGGGCACTTTGAGCGAGACTGGACCAGGTTGCAGAAATATTCGACAGAGTTCTACTTCTAAAGCTTCTGGCTTTTGCCGCTTTTCGTCTACACGAAAAGTCTCTTGAACGATATCGTTTTGTTCACCGCGACGCAGTTGATCGGGATCTACGTAGCTGACGACCAAATAAACTGTGACAGGTTCAGTATCGGGGACTTCTGTTGCAACTCGAAAGTCAAGAGTATTAGGAACAACAATCACATTCCCTGCTAAATCAATCGCAATCCCTGGCTGAATTTGTACCCAACGACTATCGCGATATTCAGCTTTGACTGTCGAAGGCGGAGGAATCACTCGAACGCCTAAACCACAGACAACACCTGGTTGGTTCAGCGATTGATAGTGAGTGTTTTGCCGCTGACGATGGTATTCATGTGCCGATCGCCAGCGTTCGGCATTGATGAGTAAACCGTCTGAGGCTTGAAGGCGATTTAAGGGTTTGATTGGTGGTGGTGGAAAGGGATGAGTCATAACAATTAAAAATTCAAAATTCAAAATTCAAAATTCAAAGATTTGAAGCGCTGTAGACAAGGGAGCGGTGAAGGAGTAATTATGCGTCCGTTCAAATCCTTGGTGAGGGCGAACAGCCCTGACGCTCGTTCCGACGCTCGTGCCTCGCTACCGCTTCGAAGATCGCTAACGCTGCGCTAACGCCCCTACGTCCCGAACTGGAGATGTATAATAAACAAATCGTAGGTGCTGAAAGCTGGTTTTTCTTGCTCGATGATTTTTCGGACTAGATTTTCGTCTAAGTTATTGGAGGGGTGAGTACGCAAGCGGACAACAAAGTGATATGGTTGACCACCTCCCAAGACGGCATCTTCTCCAAGTTTTGCTCCTCCTATGACAAAACCCTGACCGAAGGGTTCTGTGATACTGATGTGTTTGTCTGCTTCAAGCTCCCGATCTTCATCTAGAGGCAAGTTTGTATATAGATGTAAGTAGAGACGCAGACCCTTACGAGTTCCTCGCCAGCGATAAAGTTCGACTGCACGACGAATTAAACGACGTTGTTGGGATATATCCCAAATTGGATCGATGGGCCAAGCAACCCAGTGAGCCAAAAAGGGCAGCAAAGCTTGTGGTGCGGTAAGTGGATCTAGGTTCGCCCACATGACATTGAAGTTTTGAACGACTGGCTGAACAGTTTGCTCAAATATTTGAATGAAGCGACCAATAAAGTCCACTTCGCGATATAATGTTGGCAAAAAATTCATGTACGCACTGTAGGGACGTACATATAAACCAAATTCTTCAAGCTGAATTTGTTCAAGATCGCTACCTGACTCTATATGTACCGAGACTTGACAAACGAAGTCGAGCTTCAATCGGTCTTTTTCTGGACTAAGTGCTTGTTGGTCTTCAAAAAATGTCGCAGGAACAGAGAAATAAAGCACGGCATCCATCTGTCCTCCAGGTGCAATTTCGCGACCCTCGGTTCCAATCTGACACCACGTTATGGGAAAGTTACCTTTAACCTGCAAGCTAACCTGTAAGGTGCGTTGTTCCAAGTTCTTCACCTGCACAACCATCTCGCTGGGTTCTCCAGGATGCAAAAGCAAACTACGAGTCAGAATCGTTTCTGTTGCTATCCCTCCTGGAACTGGCAAAGCTGAGTTTGCTGAAGGTGCAGCCTCAGGAATCCGCATTGGAGTTAGTTGAACGCTGACAGGGCTATAACGAGCTTGGATCATTGGATTATCCTAACGACTGATGAGGCTGATATCATGGCTTGAGCGCAAGCTTTGATCTGCCCAGGAACATACTAAACCAAGTTCTCCTGGGTCAATAAAAGGCTCTGGATCTCTTTGCCGAACCCAAGTTTCGCCTTGCTTGCGGATGGGAAACAGGAGGACTGCACCCAAATAACGAACACCTCTGGTTTGTTGCAGTAATGCGACAATATCTGAAGGATAAACAGGTCTCCCAAACGGCCAACCTTCACCGTCCGCTCCCCCAATTAAGGGATTTAAATATCGATACAAAGTGACACGTAATTGACCCAAAATCTCTTCCCGCGCACCGGGATGGTCGTAGACTGGATCGAGAGCAACTTGCGTGCGCACAACAACGCCAGTGAATTCGGGTTGCTGAAGCTGTACATGTATTCCCAACAGCCTTCTTTCATTTAAGTAGTTCAAAACTTTCTGTTGAAGGACATCGCTGAGGGCAAATTGTTCTGGGGCTATTCCTTTTCCTTGTGCAATTGTATTCGTATTGGCCTGCGGGACGAGCAGTAGACGTACAGTGCCTGCGTCACGAGAAGAAGTCGGTGTCAAACAACGGACGCGGGCGATCGCCCCAGGATCAGCCTGCTTCGCCAAAACTTCAAAGTCTTCAGCAGTGACGGCGCGATCGCGAGTTCTCAATATTTGAGGAGCTCTCAAAACAGCTTGATCGAGTGTCTCTGCATCAGCTCCATTTCGTGCTGATTGGTGGTTCTCTACCCTAGCAACATAAGGAACAGCCGACTTTAAAAACTGGAGTGTTCCACGTTGAACATTACCTTTTTCACCACCTCCAGTGCGGTAAGCAACCATTCTAATCTCCGATCCGCGAGGAGGAACTGCTCCGTATTGGAGTTCTAGCTGTTCCTCCGGATCTCTGTTCGGGTTTCTCAAGTCTTCTGGCTGTGGTTGCTGTATTCTAGAGCGAATCTGCGTTTGGCGTGATAAAGCGTTAGGTTCGTGAATTAAAGGACCAAATTGGACTTTACCAGTGACAGAATCGAGAGTGTAGTGGAGATCGTGGTCGCGAGAATCGGCAAAATCTGAAACTTCTTGCCACTTCCGAGGCAAACCTCCAGGAGGAGTGACGACAATGTACTCATCTTCTCGCCGACTTAAAATCGGAGTTACTTGTAATTGAAATATCTGACTTGGCTTACCATCACTAAATCCCAAGCGTTCATTGCGAACGATCGCACTCTGACTGACGCTCACACTACCACCAATTGCCCGGACATCTAAGCCGATAATTCGTGGCGAACTCGTGTAACCGGGACGGTTGACATCAGGAGTGGTTAAGACACAGCGAAGCCAGCGACCTCGATAAGTTGTAAAACTTGTCACAGCCCAATTGATCGGCAGATGAAGAATGATATCTGCACCTTGATCGAGATTGCGTCCCTGTTGAGCAATTTCATTAAAACTGAAGCCTTGAGTCTCATCATCAGCTTCCCGCAATAAAACTGGTTGCCAGTTTTGACCGTCCCATGCTTCCCATCGACGCGGCGGTTGATTGGGGTTAATCCCAGTCGATGTGCCTGCAGATCCTTTAAACTTGATTTGCAGAACGTTGCCGTCTAGAGGCTCCTCCGGATCGAGTACTAAGTAAAAACAGTTACCAGGCTGCGCTCGCTCCTCAAATAAAAGTTGCTCGCGACCGGACATTTCACCATTTGGTTGGCGAGTCCACTGGCTGGTGACGCGATCGCGCAGAGTCTGAGGAATATCTTCGGCTGTTTGGGCAGTTAAGAAGTGTCGGAGACGGGGTTGACCAATGATTAAAGGACGATCTGTTGTGAAGACAATTGCTTCTGTCGTCTCAGTTCGCTCTGTTGCAACCTCTACCCCAGCAGGAATAGTGTAAGCTTCCTGAAGGTCGGTGCTTAAATAAAAAGTCAAATCTGTTCGTGCGCTTGCTGGCGGTTGAAGACGAATACCGAGTAATTCTAGAAATGCGACATAATTTTTCCGAGGAACTTGGTTAAATCTGAGCAACATTTGGTCAGTCAACCAAGCAAATAATTCAATAAGTGTAATCCCAGGATCGCTGAGGTTATGATCTGTCCACTCCGGACAGTAGCGCGGGATTCGCAGAATGCACTCTTCGACTAACTCATCAAAAGTGCGATCATCTAAGTTGGAAGAAGGTAATTTAGGTAAAAAGTCAAATTCCACAGTCGTTATACCAATTTATATACGCGGTTTTTAGATTTTCAATACAAAACGAGTAACTAACCAGTACTGCTACGACTCCACCGTTGTGAGTAGATAAAAAGGATAGACAAAACTGTAAATATCAGGAAAATCTTTGAGACGATAATTAATAATAATGTCCACTTTGCCGCGTACAGGGTCGGGATCGGTTTGTACTTCATCAATATTGATGCGTGGTTCCCATGTCTCTAACGCTTCTAAAACATAGAGGCGAATCTTAATGAGAGTTTCGCTGCTCATGGGTGCAAACACCAGTTCCGACAAACGCGATCCAAAATTAGGACGATAGACTCTCTCTCCCAGTCCCGTACATAAGATTAGCCAAATCGATTCTTTAACCTTTTGGGCGTCAGCGGTCAACTTTATCCCTCCTTGCACGTCCAAGCGCAACGGAAAAGCCCAACCCCTGCCTAAATATTCTCGTTGCGGACCGTTAACCGCGTCTGGCATTTATCTTTCCCTTGACAATAGGTATACATAGAATTAAGAATATCTACGCTGAGGGTACAAGCATATTCGCCAAAGGTCGAGTTTGGGGTATTGAACAGCGATCGCCTCCCAAACTTATCTCAGTTAGAGCATGATTGCTTTTACATAGTTAAGTAACACACCTTCAGAGGTTTGACCTATCGAAAGGTCGCCCGAAGTGGGGGGAGTCAAAGGGACAAGATGAGGGAGACGGAAAAAATAGATCCATAACTTTCCTTAACTTATCCTCATCGACGCAGATACTATTTACTCATAAAGTAAAGGAGTGTTGAAAAACGCATGGGTTGGGTTCATCATCTAACAGATAGGACAGACTAATATTCAGTATAATTACTAATTGACTTGGGCTGTGCTATCTTAACCTGTCACGAATAAGACTTACAAATTTGTACCAAGAATGGGAACCATGTCTTCTGCTTATACATATCGGCGGTATTGAGGAACGTTTCTTTGGAAAAGACTCGTACCCCTTGGCACTGCTGATTTGTCTAGGGATTCCAATCCGACAGATCAGCAGTACTGACCTCAGTTAAACTCGTTAATCGCACTTCAGGATGCTTAAGTTGAACTTAACTTAAATCTATCTTGAGAAACTTGCCTGGTTTCAATTAGACGAAAGTCGAAAAATGAGCATAGTTGTCACATAGGGATTACCCACGCTCTCACCGAAGGAACCGATACACGCAGCCTCAATGTAAAGTTGTGTTTATTTATGCCAACATATAATTAACATTATCGGGCTTTGTCCTCCTTCGGATAGGAAGATAACAAACATTAAATTTATC
>JAQYWN010000446.1 GCA_029379265.1 Rhizonema sp. NSF051 | reverse complement strand
TCGTGTTTTATACGCGAACAAAAAATCTTTGATTTTACCCCCTTTGTCCCTTAACCGAGCAGTATTGAAATCTGTTGTACCTAATGAATAAATCGCAAACTCTGCGCCTTTACGAAGACCGTGTACCTGACCGACATCTAACTTGACCTGCTTGTTTTCCAAATCCACCTGTAGCACAGTCGCCGTGTACTCTAGCGATACGCGATCGCTTCCAAAGACAACACGGTTCCCCGTACCCTGTAGCATCGGTGTTTGTTGCTGAAACTTACTATGCACTTTAGCAAAGATGCGATCGTGAAGCACCTTGTAACTGTTCCCAGCACCAAGCTGTTCTAGAGTATCCAGTAACCAGTAGGTGAGGGCACCATTCCGCTGTTTACCATCGAAAGCATACTCGTAGGCGGACTCATTTTGGCGACAAGCTGCTAGCAAAACATAGTCATTAGACTCAGGAAGCCAACCACTTGCCGAAAGCTTGCGAGCATTTCCACCTGTTAAAGCCAGCCAATTTGTCTCTAACTCATTATATGAGGCAACTAGGCTTTCTGTATTTCTTGTCGTTCTATCAACAACATTGTTGTCTAATCCTCGAATATCAGAGTCGCCTCCCCGTGTCGCTCCTCCAGAGTGACAGCTATCCAGCACAAGTGTAACGACCAGTTTCTTATCTACCATTTCTTTCAAGAGTTTTGCTAACTCTAGATCGCGGAGATAGCGGGCTGTTGAGTCACCAATATCCATGGGAACCAACGCTTCATCAATTCCATCATCTCCTTTTAGTTTGCGGTAGATTGTTTCAGGGCGACCTCCGTGACCAGAGTAATGGATGTACACTTGCTCACCAGGCTGAGCTTTTTGAGTGAGTTCCTTAAACTTCATCACCATATTTTCATAAGTTGGCCACTGAGTAGGTGACTCAGGTGGCTGGGAAGCACCTGTATTAGAAGCTGTAAGTTTTAAAATCCGCTGTTCGGACACTTTGAGTGTATTTTTTAAAAAAGCCTCTACATGAGTTATGTCCCGCACACAGCCACTAAGGCTTTTATAGTAAGAACCGTCAGGCAATTGATTTGGAAGATAGCAATCAATGCCAATTAGTAATGCGTATAAATTGGGTGTTTGGTTCGTTTGATATGCCATTTGCTGAGTTTGAAGTCTTCTTACCTACTAGATGGAATAAGTTTAGTTAAAACTTAGACATTGACAATGAGTTGCTCAACGCAAGTAAACATAAATAAACTTTCGTACTACATTTAATTTAGGTGTAGGCAAAATCAACTTATGCACTTCAGTAAATCACAAACTTTTTTCAAAAGGGCGATCACTACAGCTTTTTGTAGTCTCTAATACTTTTTTCCACCACTGCTGAAGCCACAAGACTGATTATTACTTATATGCGAATGGCACGCTCGATAAGCCGAATAGCAGTTCCAATCAGGACTGCAGTTCGGCGAGGCAGCATTAAACAGTGTCATGATTATGGTTGCTTTTGAAGCATTTGATTGGAAATCCTTAAAATCGTTAAGTAAAATGCCATGGATTGATGCAATTATCATGCCTTTTACAGTCGCGATCGCCCTGTGGACGAATGACTTAGCGGATGGGGTTTTGGTTGGTGTAATTTTGAGTACTTTAATCTTCAGTTGGAAAATCGCTCAAATCAAAGTTGTCAAATCTTTCGAGCCGGATGGAACGAAACAATATACAGTGTCAGGACAAATTTTCTTTGGGAGCATCGCCAACTTTATCGAATTATTTAACTATATTGAAGATCCTGCAACAGTTGTGATTAACCTTCACCAAGCTCATGTGTGGGATCACGCTGCTGTCACCGCAATTTCTAAAGTCATTTCTCGATATCAGAAATTGAACAAGAATGTTGTTGTTTTAGGGTTAAATCAAGAAAGCGAGTCATTGATGCGGAATTTTTCATAATAGAGATTCCATCAATTTCCAATTTAGGGTGTTAATTTTACACGAGCAGATAAGTGAATTATTGTAGTTATCAGTCAAAGTGGTGTATCTTTCTCTGCATCAAAGCTTCCCTTGAGGACGCCAAGATCCCCGACTTCTTCAAGAAGTCGGGGATCTGAACACCACTATTTACAAGTCTGATTTCTGCACAGTGATTGAAACTTCCGACAATGCAAAAAATCGGTGGATTCGCGTTTGCTTTTTCCACCGAACTGATTGACTCATTTGATTTTAACTTTTACCAAACGTCTGCCATCCCTTCCTTAAAAGGCTCACCTGTAAAGGGTTGTACACCAATAATAGGATAGGCATCATCATTAGGACCAAAAATCCGCAATACAGCTTCAGAAATATACTGGGTAATTTTGGCAAGCATCCGATAAATAGCCATAATATTAAACTCCCATTTTCTGCTTTTCTTAGTCGTTTTTAAGCTTTATATATCTACTTTAGTTCTAATATTTTTAGCTGGAACTCATTTGCAATATATCTATATTTTCTGCAATAGATGTTGCTATTTTTTTGCAAAAGTTTACAGCAGCGTCTGGAGCGGTTTTTTTATCTCTCCCAATCTTACTCCCCATATTCAAGATAGTTTACCTAACGACTCCAGCATTGTTGCTCGTTCTGTATCTTGACGCCGCAGTGAGGGAAGCACCGTTCCGACTTTGTTGATGTGAGCAAGGCATTCACATATAGAATTGACTAAAACTGGATGTGAATTAATCTCAAGGAAGCGATCATGACCTGTTTGAAGAAGTTGATCGACTGCTAATGCAAATAGTACAGGATTCCTCATGTTTTGTACCCAATAGGTAGCATCGAATTCTGAACCCAAAACCTGCCGCCCTGTAACAGTTGAGAAGAGGGTAATGGTAGCTGGTTGGGGGTTAATTCCTTGCAAAGATTCCCATAATTCTGTTTTTAGTGGTTCCATGCTAGGGCTGTGGTATGGCACATCCACTCGTAGGAAGCGATGAAAAATCTGTCTTTGCGCTAGAGATGTGGCAATTTCTGTCAAAGCGGCACTTTCCCCAGACAGAGTCACGGAGTTGGGGCTATTAATTGCGGCGATGGAGACAATCTTTGAGTATCCTGCGTGGATGTGTTCTGCCTCTTCTAAAGATAATCCAATGGCTAACATCCTTCCTTTACCTGCGGCTTGCGCTTGAATGCGGCTGCGATGGAAGATAATCCGGATGGCGTCTTCTAGACTCAGAACCCCAGACACATAAGCTGCTGCGACTTCACCAACACTATGACCAATAACAGTATCTGGTTCAATACCCCAAGAACGCCACAAAGCTGTCAGTGCGATTTGTAGAGAAAAGATCGCGGGTTGAGCAATTTGGGTTTCATGAATACGCGATCGCTCTTTCGATGCCGTCATTTCATCCCATAACGACCAACTTGTATACTGTCGCAGTAACTCATCACATTGTGCGATCACAGAACGGAATACGACTTCTTCGTTCAAAAGCTGACGCCCCATCCCCCACCATTGCGAACCCATGCCAGAAAATACAAAAACGAGTTTGGAAGACATATCTAAACTTTTTATCCACGCTCCCACACATTGGCAGAGAGCGAATGGTAATCGCTGTAGGAACTGTTACAGGTGGGTTGAGACTGACTCCTTCGTATTTTTACCCGAAAACTCCAGCTTGAGCAACATTGCTCCCTCGTATTGGGAGCAAAAAAGGACTACTTCTGTGTTTATGCCCGAACTGCCAAGGCGATCGCCCCAATGATAGTTACATTTTTACCACGTTTGTCTGCACAAGCACTTTAATATGTACCATCTAGCAGTTGACATTAATTATGGTAGAAAATACCATAATTAGGATAAGCATTATTGTAAGGTCGTTTCATGACAACTTTCCCTAGCTTGGACACTCAGCATGATTTGTCGAGGCAAGAACTGACGCTGTCTACTATTGATTACAGTCTGCTTACCGATCTTTACCAGTTGACGATGGCAGCTTGTTATACGGGTGAGTGTATCGAACAACGATGGGCAAGTTTTGAGATGTTCGTGAGGCGACTGCCAGAAAATTTTGGTTATTTAATTGCGATGGGGCTGGAGCAGGCGTTGGAATATTTAGAAAAATTCCACTTTAGTCCGTCTCATATAGCAGCTTTAAAGGCGACAGGAATTTTTGCTCATGCTCCTGATCGCTTTTGGACACTGCTTGCAGATACCCGTTTTACTGGCGATGTTTGGGCAGTACCGGAAGGAACAGCAGTTTTTGCAACCGAACCACTCTTGCGGGTGGAAGCACCACTTTGGCAAGCGCAACTCGTTGAAACTTACTTACTTAATACCCTCAATTACCAGACTTTGATTGCGACACGGGCAGCGAGATTGCGCGATGTCGCTGGGGAGCAAGCAACGCTGCTGGAATTTGGCACAAGACGGGCATTTAGTCCCCAAGCATCTTTGTGGGCAGCGCGGGCAGCTTTGGCAGCAGGTTTGGATGCGACATCAAACGTGTTAGCTGCGCTACAGTTGGGACAGCAGCCAAGTGGTACAATGGCTCATGCTTTAGTTATGGCGCTATCGGCAGTAGAAGGAAGTGAAGACCAAGCCTTTACTGCATTCCATCGTTATTTTCCCGGTGCATCATTACTGATTGATACTTACGATTCAATCGCTGCAGCCCGTCGGTTGTCAGCAAAAGTTAGATCGGGAGAAATAAAGTTAGCTGGGGTGAGGATCGACTCGGGTGATTTGCTTGCTTTGTCAATAGAGGTGCGATCGCTTCTTCCAGGTGTGCCAATTTTCGTGAGTGGCGATTTAGACGAGTGGGAAATAGCCAGACTCAAAGCGAATGGTGCGAAGATTGATGGTTACGGGCTGGGAACGCGATTGGTGACAGGTTCACCTGTAAACGGAGTCTATAAACTTGTGGAGATTGATGGTATTCCGGTGATGAAACACTCAAGTGGCAAAGTAACCTATCCGGGACGCAAGCAGGTTTTTCGCTTCAGTGAAAAAGGACATATCATAGACAAGTTGGCATTGGCAAGTGAGAGTTCAAAAGAAGGAAAACCTTTGTTAGAGCTTGTCGTTGAGAAAGGTAAGCGACTCCAACGGCTAGAAACTTTGGCAGAAATTCGGCAACGTACCATTGCTTCAGTTGCTAGTCTATCTACGGAAACAAGACAACTGGAAACTCCTGTATCGGCAATAGTGGAAATTTCTGGCGAATTACAAAAGTTAACTGAGGAAACAAAGAAACGAACTGCAAAGTCATGAGCGGGGAGGCACTCCTACACCACGACGTTTTCTATCGCAAACTCTTAACAACTAACAACCACCAAATATCAAATATGAGAATTGCTTTGTTTGGTACGAGTGCCGATCCGCCGACTGCTGGGCATCAGACAATTATCAAGTGGTTGTCAGAGCATTATGATTGGGTAGCAGTGTGGGCAGCAGATAATCCATTTAAGTCCCATCAAACACCTTTGTCACATCGAGTGGCAATGCTGCGATTGTTAATTGCGGATGTAATGCCACAACAGAATATTGGTTTGGAACAGGAATTAAGTGCGACTAGAACACTCTTAAGCGTTGAGAAAGCAAAAAGGCGTTGGCTTGATGCGACGTTCACATTGACAATCGGTTCGGATTTACTCACTCAGCTGTCAAATTGGTATCAAGTTGAAAATTTGTTACAGGAAGTGCAATTATTAGTAGTGCCGCGTTCTGGATATGCAATAAATGAGTTGAGTTTGGAAAAAGTCCGCCAGCTGGGAGGCAAGATTGCGATCGCCAATTTTACAGGTCCAGAAGTCTCCTCTACAGCGTATCGTGAAAATGGCGACAAGGAAGCCCTAACATTGCCTGTCTTTGACTATATTCATCAACAGCATTTATATGAATCGTTGTCCGAAAATTCGACTTTTTGAGTCAGCACTTTAAATATCAGTACTTCAAAACTCAGTAAAGAATGAAATTGTGTATACATGAGCCTTACAAGTTATGAGGACACGATAGCTGACAGCACGAATGCTTTCTTTGAACAATGAGTTCCTATGCCAGCACCCAACCAAATAAAAAGTGCCTCTCTTCTCAATCAACAACCTCTAGCTGATTTCAAGGTTGGTGTTGATAACGTAATTTTCTCTGTAGATACTACCCTGAATCGCCTGTTAGTTCTATTGATTATGCGACAGCAGGAACCATTTGGCAATTTTTGGGGACTTCCCGGTACTTTGGTGCGTCAGGGCGAGTCACTTGAAGATGCTGCTTATCGCATCTTGGCTGAGAAAATTCACGTTAAAAATCTTTATTTGGAGCAATTGTACACTTTTGGCGGACCGAATCGCGATCCTCGAGAAGCCACCGACAGTTATGGTGTGCGCTATCTATCTGTGAGTTACTTTGCTCTAGCGCGGTTTGAGGAAGCAGAATTGATTGCCAATATCACAGAAGCTGCTTGGTATCCTGTGAAACAGGTACCCAAATTAGCTTTTGATCATAATGAGATTCTAGCATACGGACACAGGCGCTTGCGAAATAAGTTGGAGTACAGTCCTGTGGCTTTTGAAGTATTACCGGAAACATTTACTTTAAATGATTTGTACCAATTGTACACTACAGTTTTAGGTGAAAATTTCTCTGATTATTCTAACTTTAGAGCCAGGTTACTAAAGTTAGGTTTTTTATATGATACTGGAATTAAGGTGTCGCGAGGTGCCGGTCGTCCTGCTAGTTTGTATCGGTTTGATGCGGAAGCTTTTGCTTTGTTAAAGGATAAACCATTGGTGTTTATTTAACATCAGTATTCAGCCGTCATAACTTGTTTGAGTGTTCAAGTATGCTTGAACTACCTAGCGGTATCAATAATATAATGGGTTCCTCGATTTGTGGAAGATTTAATAGAGAAATCTGCTAAATTTGCTACAAAATCAGTGTTTTATTC
>JAQYWN010000445.1 GCA_029379265.1 Rhizonema sp. NSF051 | reverse complement strand
CTCTTCTACTTCTCACGATTTTTCTTTTCCCCCAAGCCCCCTGCCCCTTGCACCCCTGCTTGAAGAGGTCAGCAACCTGCCAGTAACCGAAATTGTGTCTGTTGATGAGCCTTTTACACGTTTTTCTTCCCCTACTCCACCCACAGAGCGCTATATGCTGGGTTGGAATCCAGGGGATCAGGTCATTGCCAACTCAGTCGTTCCCACATTTGAACGGTGGTGTCAAAGCAAACCAGTCCTGATCGAATTCGTTCAAGGTAAAGTTGGCTCAGTCCAGCAACTCACCGTCGTCCGTTGTGATGGCGAGAGTAGAATGAGCTTTGGAAACTGGGTGGAGGAAATTAAGAGCGAAAATACTACACCTAAAGGTGCTGCGGTTGCGTCCGTTGAGGTTGATTATGGACTCCTTTCTGATGCCCTCAAGAAGGCTGCAAATTGGCTTGAAGTTGAGCAACTCGTAGAGAGAGATAGCTCTCGCCTGACCTTTGCAGTCAAGGAGTGGACTCCTGTACAGAAAAATAGCTTAAGAGACTTTCTCACAAGTTACCTAGAATCAGATGCCGACGCTTTAAGAAAGCATCAGGTAGACTGGTTGCCAGTGGCATCCCTAGAAAAAAGCTTCAAGCAACTCTTCTTCAAGGTCAAGAACGTCATGGAAGGTCTAACCGCTCCCTGGCTCAATGGCTTTGCGTTTGTACATGTTGACGACTTTGGTTTAAATACTGAGGAGTGGATATTCATTGATCCTGCCTCTTCTCAAAACATCAAAGTTTGCGATCGCAAAGATTTTGCGGTTCAAGCGAGTTGAGGCAGTTGTAACGCATGAAGGAGTGAGTATACACAGCCAATTTTCTCCCTCCGTGAGTTCGACGGAACTAAAAAAGGGCAGGAGATAGAGCAGGCAAATCTTTAGGGTAAATATCAATAGAGGGTTTGTTAGGTAAATAGGTATAGGCGGACAAGCGAATGGTCTCCTTCGCAGAGTGATTCGATCACGAAGTTCTTGAATCTCCCTAAAATGTTTACAGCTTTTCCTCAAAAAGCACAGAGGCAATTAAAATATGGAACAGCCTACAAATCTATCAACTCCAAAGCACTACTTTCGTGGGGACGCGCCCGCAAATAGCGGTCTGTAACTGACAAATCACTATGCCCCAAAGTATCGCGGATTAAAACTGGGTTAACCTTACGTTCGACGGCATGGCTCCCGTGCGCGTGCCGCAACCAATGACAGCTAATTTTCTCATCTAACCCTGCCTCTTGAACAACTGCTTTAATAATGGGATGAAGATTTTGTCGTTCTAGATGTCCACCCTTTTGGCTTGTAAAAACAGCATCATATGACTTCACACTATCGCCTTTGAACGCCATCAACTCACTCCACAGCTTAGGTTTCAGCAAAATACTGCGACTTTTATTCCCCTTCCCTTCATGCACGTAAACTTGCCCGCTGTCGCCCCTGGCAGTTAAATCGGACCATGTCAATTGACACAACTCATGGGCACGCAACCCCGCCGCATACAACAGTTTAACAATCAACACATTACGGCGGGCAATTTCAAGACGCTTCGGAGTTGAAGCTTGGGAGCAAAGTTTTTGGGCCGCCCGCACCAACAATTTTACATCCGCCTCATCAATGTACCGCTCGTTAATCGCATCCGGCATTTCGCCGAGTTTCAACGCCATTCCAATATTAAAGGGTAGATAACCAATTTTATGGGCAAACGAAATCAAACTCTTAACTGCTGCAAGATGAATCCGCCGGGTACTTTCCTTGTGACGCGTAAACGTAGTCCCATACTCAACTAAGTCTTCATAAGTCACGCTTTTCAATGGCTTCTTACCCAAAAACGCTTTTAAACGCTTGATATAGCACTGATATGCCCTTACCGACGACGGAGCCAAGCCATTTAACCATAACGCCACCAGCTTCGCCTCCGCCGCCGGAGTCGGAAGCTCCGCGATGGATGCACGATAATGCGAAAGCTGGACGAGTGATCGCGTCATAAATGAAGCAGGCTTACTAATAAGACAAAATCAGAGTTTGGTCTGATGTTAATCTATCTGATTTTTATTGTCTTACTTTTTGCGACTGTAAAATCAGACAGATTAAGTTTATTACGAATTTGCCACACCAAAATTTCTACGTGCGTAGAGAGTTTTAAAACATAAAATATACATAATTTTTTCCAACACACTAATCAAGTTCAGTGCAAGAAACACATTTTTTTTCTTGCACTCACTGAAAAAGTAGAACTCAATGCTGTGATTACAGGTGATTGAAATGAAAAGCCCTTGCAACATTTGCTGTAAGGGCGCCCAGTCTACTTGGGGAATCCAAGCGCGAAGCGAGCCTATCAGAATCTTCTGTCCGGCAGACGAGCGCGATTACGACGCGAGCGATCTATAATGATCTGCTGGGCATTTATGTGATTTGAACGATAATTTGACCAAAGAGACGGGACATACTTCACTCTGCACGCTTGACAACATATAGTTCAAAACTATAAATGGAGTTCAAAAAACTCAAAACTTAATTACAGCAGGGAACATGGTCTTATAGTTCATTTGTACCGTACCGCGCTTTATAGAAATAAAAATTCAGATTTCAGGCGATCGCTTTATCACTCAATTTTTGGCTAAACATATTTTTGAACCATATTGTAGGCATTTTGAACCAAACTTTGACCCCATTGTTCAAAACTTTCGATGAAATTCGTGTGTCTTGCTCTACATTTTTTACCAAGTTCAAAAATAAAACTTTTGGTTGCATTATGGTTCACATTTAAAACACACGGACATAATTTGATTCAAAAAGTTAGGTTGTCGATTGGCTCAAAACCTAGAAATTACGTTAACTTTTGGTCACGCTATGGTTCAAAATTTGGTCATCCAAGGGGTAAAAGCACAATTTATTTTTATGGATCACTCTTAAGCCTACGAAAAGAGTGAGAGAAGACTAACTGAGTAAAGGCGTGAAAGAGGAGGGACTAAAGGAAATTACAGTAACTTTAATTAGGGCTTGCTGAATAGAGCTAGAAGCTATTCCAAATAAGGGTTTCAATTTTTTTTATTTAAAGCAGGTGCGATCGCTTTGGCATCATCCGGTTCAAAATCCCTGCAATAGGAGTGAAAAATTGTGGGGTGAATTTGGAACCCAACCTCCGAAACTGTCATTATTTGTACTGTGTGGCATCTAGATTCGCTTTGTGCAGTTTTTCAGCAAGCCCTAATTATTTGTTACATGGGTGGGAATTTCGCTTGATTAAGTTAAAACTTCAGTCTGTAGTAGCGCTTTGCGTAATGCAGTTACTGCTTCTTCCGTGTCTACCAACCTGCTAAGAGCAAGTGCAATATCATCTTCAACCTTCAACAGTTTCGCTGCCTTCTTAACAGCTTTTTGTTCTTCGATTGAGTAATCACCATCCGCACGAGACATTTGAATTGCGTGATACAACAATGTTCTTGATTTTGACCAGGTAGAAACATCAACTGTAATCTTGGTCAACAAGTTTTCCAAATCAGCGCTTTTGTAGTCAAATGTTTTGTACTGCTCTATTATTTCTTCAGGAGCGCCTACGGTTCTTTGATGGTTTAGTAGCCAATTAAGTTCGGCTTCTGAAACCTCTCCATCAGCACCAGCAATAGCGAGCAGTGCATATCCGTAGTGAAGGATTGCTTCATAGGGGGCTGAGGAAATATTTAAGTTTTTTTTCAAAAATTCTGAAAAAGGCACCGCTTGTGTAATATCGCTCATAGATCATCTCTTTGGTTTTGGAAAAGCTCTTTTACTAATACCATACGTGGCGATTCTAGAGGAGATGGCACTGAGAGCCTCGCAACACCTAGTTGCAAATAATCCTGATTTGAAAATTTCTTGATTGCAGGTTTGACCATTTATAATTTTTATAATTGTAGGTTGCAACAGATACGGGGAGCCTCAAACAGCACTGTGGCTCACGAGCAATAAGTAGTTAGGGCAGATACAAACCACTGCTGTCGTTCGGTTTTGCGTGGGCATAGCGACTAGTGGTGTTGCAAGTCCGTATGCCGCAAAGTTTTCTGTACAAGCTGGTATCCCTGCTCTACTTTTCCGAATTTGAGTTCGAGAAATTTCACTGCGGCCAAGAGCGTTTTGCTCGTTGTGCGTTAGCGAAGCTTACCGTTCGCGCAGCGTCTCCGACAGGAGAAGGTATCGCTTACACCAAGTCTTCGAGTAAGGCAGTAATTTTTCCCTGTGCCTTAGCACGGTTGTCGTCGTAAATCATCAGGGTATTGAGATCCGCGTGACGAGAAAGCTTTTGCACGCTTCTGACATCTCCCCCAGTTACCTCCAGTGCGGCAGTTACAGCTGAATGTCTAATTTTGTGGGGGCTAATGGTTTTGGAAATACCAGCAGTAAGTGCTATCGCCACGACAATTTTCCGAATCGCATCTCCTGTCAGCCGATGCCCGTAGTTTGGTCGTAGTGATATGAACAATGGCTGCTTAATATCAAGTTCTCTTCGACAAAGCAACCAATCTTGAATCGCCTGACAAGTTTTAGGTTGTAAGTCAATGTTCTCCTTCTGAGTTCCCCTGCCCTTTCCCAAGATACTCAAAACCCGTGACTCCAAATCCAAATCTTCAATATTGCATTGCGAAACTTCTTCTCGTCGCAAGGCATTTGCCCATAGTAGTCTCAATAGAGCATAATCACGCTTGCCTTTTAATGTCTCCCCATCTGGTACAGCCAACATTTTCTTGAATGTTTCTGAACCAATACCTGTTGTGTCTCGGTAGGGTTTGACTTTCTCACTCTTAATATCGGCTAAAGTCCAAGTACACTGTCCTACTTCGTAAGCGTAGTTCACGAGTGACTTAATTGCTGCAATAGAACGATTGACGCTCGCTTCCTTTAACTCCAAGTCAATTAATTGAGCTTTGTAACGCAGTACAAGGGTAGCAGCACTAAACCTCTCCATTTCTAAAAATTGTCTAACCAAGGTGGCTGTTGGCTTTTGATCACACACTCCTAGGAAAAATTTCTTCAACTCCTTGGCATACTCCCGGCGAGTTCCTTTATTGCGCTTGCTCACCAACCATTCTTCTGAGAGATTGCGATCGCCACCAATAGCAAAGGGATTATCTGACATTTTAACTATCGAAAATGTGGATTTTCGATAGTTAATCTAGCACAGGATGACCCAGAAACCACTAAACTAATGTCAAATACTCAGTCCAGCCTGTGAACAACGCAAACGAAACGCCAGATCACCCTGATACTGATAAACGCCTGATTGACACTTGGCTGCATAGTTTATCAGAATCTACCCAACTCGGATACAAGCGTTGCGCCAACGAATTTCTCTTATGGGTAAAAAAACCTCTGAGTGCAGTTACTTTAACTGACCTTGAAGGCTGGGTTGAAACTTTTACAGACATTGCTCCCCACACTCAACGCTTCAAGATGGCTGCGGTCAAGTCGCTTTTAAGTAAGGGGCGTACTATTGGACTGTTAGACAAAAACGTGAGCCACGGTCTCGGCAACCCCAAAATTAAGGATACCCTCAATGAACGTATCCTGAGTGAACAAGAGGTGACGGCTATGATCCAGTCACAGACGAATAATAAAAGAAATCAAGCTATCTTGCTGTTGCTCTACACTGCTGGTTTACGGGTGAATGAATTATGCTCTTTGTGCTGGAAAGATTTATCTCAAAGAATGCCAGGTGGACAATTGACTATATTCGGTAAAGGTGGAAAGAGCAGAATTATCCTTTTACCAGATTCGGTGTGGCATCATGTGTCTGAGTTGAGAAACAATGCCTCGGCTGATGACCCGGTATTTATATCTAGACAAAAAGATTCTTTTGGTACAGCCCTTGACCAATCCCAGGTAAATCGCATTGTCGCTCTTGCCGCTACTGCTGCAGGGATTAATAAAAAGGTTTCTCCTCATTGGTTACGACACGCCCATGCAATCCATTCCCTCAACAGAGGTGCACCACTGGATTTAGTGCAGAAAACCGTTGGACATAGTTCCATCGCTACCACCAGTCGATACCTTAATGCACACCTAGATGATTCTAGTGCTTTGTACTTAGATGTGCTTTCTACTACCACAAAACAAAGCACTCAACAGTCAACCAATGGGAACCAACAGAAACTCGACAAACAAAAACAGCCACCCACTCAAGTAGAAAAGAACACGATTGTTCTCAAATGTCCTAACTGCAAATCAAAAGAAATTCAGCAGTGTGGTTTTCAAATTTTAGCGGATGGCTTAAACCATCAGCGTTTTCGTTGCCTTAGGTGTGATTATGCATTTACCCCACTCTTATCAATTCCGACCGACAGGATGTGAGCTAGCGAAAGGTGAAGGTATAGGCATGTGTGATGGCTTGAACGTTCCTATCAAAACTGGGGATAGTTTATTAGTGTCTTTTGGGTGATCGCGTCCCCAATCGGGAGTGCAATCATACTCATACACCGCATCATCCATCCAGCCACACCTCAGATCTTGCACCAACGTCCTATTGCAAAAATCAAAACCCAAAAAGCCTATGATTCCGTAGGTTGGGCACTGCCTATCTACCCCTTATTGAGAAGGTGCAAGATGTCAGACACCCACAGTCCCAATGAACGCGGGCTGTGTAATCTTTGGTGACTGGGAGAGTGGCAGAAAAACACCGCGCCCGCGACAATGCGATCGCCCTGGCGCGGGAATTAGGCATCTCACTCAAAAATCTGGCGACGGCGATGAGAATTGACATAGAAGATATTCCCGATGACGGTTTGTCATTGGCTCAGGGCAAACGCACCTTAAAGTGGCACATTAAAGGTTGATTTTTGGCTAAATCTATGAATCTAGCTAGACACAGTAAACCAAAAAGTTTTTTCCCAAAGAGCGATCGCGAGGAATTAATA
>JAQYWN010000444.1 GCA_029379265.1 Rhizonema sp. NSF051 | reverse complement strand
ATATACTACCATTAAAAAGCTAAAATTTAAGAAAATTCTTTAAACTAGAGACTTAAAGTTGAGGTGATATAAAAGGTAGTTTAGCTGCTCTTCCATGAACGGACCAAACCATAACCAAAAATCTCACAAAACGCTGTTGTTGACGTACAACAGTCACAAACCACTCTCGACGCTATTGCTGCTCTATCGTCATGACTGGGGTAAGCTTGTGCTGTCAATGCTATTTTATGTGATTAAACATAGCCCGGAGTGGATTCGACCTGTTGTCATTGCTAACATTATCGATATTATATCGCGCCCTCAACAGCACTCTTTAACACAACTCTGGCTGAATGGGGCAGTTTTAGCTATATCCGTCATTCAAAATATTTTCACTCACTATTTACATATCATGACTATGAGTGCTGCAACTCGCAAAATGGAAGTAGATTTGCGTTCTGCTTTGACTTCTCAGTTGCAACAGCTCACAATCGGTTTTTACAAGCAGCGCAGTACTGGTGTACTACAGGTGAAAATTCTGCGAGATGTGGAGGAAATTCAACTACTAACAAATTATATTTTTCAACTTCTGCCTTCAGCAATATTGACAATTCTGGTGGCAATCGTAATTACTGCCATGCGTGCTTGGAGGTTTTTATTCTTCTTTGTCGCGACAGTGCCGACAGCTGTCATTTTAGTGCAGGTACTAAAAACGCCAATCCAAAAACGCAACCATATCTTTCGCCGACAAATAGAAGGGATGTCTTCGCACATCATGGAAATGATTAAGCTGGTTCCAGTAACGCGGGCACATGGCATTGAAGACACTGAAATCGCACGGACAGGGCAGCGCTTGAACTCTGTGAAAAGGGCAGCAATGCAGCTTGATAGCATTAACGCCATCACGAATGCATCGACTTGGGTGATGCTGCGTCTATTCAATACCATCTGTCTGGTAACTTCTGCTTATTTGGCATACACCCATCAAATGCATATTACCGCTGGGGATGTTGTATTATTAACAGGCTATTTTGATGCCTTAACTAATTCTATCGTGCAGATTTTGACAGTACTACCACAGATCGGTACGGGTTTTGAATCTATTCGATCGCTGGGTGAAATTTTAGAGTGTCCTGACTTAGAACAGAATCAAGGCAAGTATTCACTCACACAGGTGCGAGGAGAGTTTTTATTTGAGGCTGTCAGTTTTATTTATCAAGGTAGCGATCGTCCAGCACTCGAGCGCATTTCGCTGCACGTCAATCCCGGCGAAACTATTGCCATTGTTGGTCCTTCAGGATCTGGGAAGTCTACCTTACTCAATCAAATCATTGGTTTTCTCCGACCGACAGAGGGACATATCTATCTAGATAATCAAGATATGAACGATTTGGATTTAAGAACTTATCGACAGTTTGTCTCTGTTGTTCCCCAAGAAACAATTTTATTTGAAGGTACGATACGGGAAAATATTCTTTATGGCTTGCAATTTGTTAGCGAACGGGAGTTACAACAGGCAATTCAAGATGCCAATGCTTTAGAATTTATTGTCACTTTACCCCAACAACTTGATACTGTAATTGGTGAGAATGGAACAAAACTCTCAGGAGGGCAGCGGCAGCGGTTGGCGATCGCCCGTGCTTTGGTTCGGAATCCGAAAGTGCTGATTTTAGATGAAGCTACTGCTTCTGTAGACACAGCATCGGAAGTCTTAATTCAAGAAGCGATCGAGCGTTTGATGAAAAACCGCACAACATTCGTCGTCGCTCACCGACTTTCGACAATCCGTAAGGCTGACCGTATTGTAGTACTTAATAACGGACAAATTGCGGAAATTGGCACTCACCACCAATTGTTGCAGCAAAATGGCTTGTATGCCAGCTTAATTGCATTGCAAGCGTAGTGAATTATTAACTAGCACTACCTTGGAATTAAAAATTAAAAATGCTGTGCTTCACCCAAGTGACGTGATGTAGTTGACTGATCGCATGGTTTCAGCATGACGAAGAGTCAGAACAAAAACAGATGAATTGGCGAGTACTGACGACTCAGCAATATTAGGCGTCCTTCTGACGAATGCCCGTGACTCATAGTTCTCAACTCCCATGCTTTGACCACTGGGATTTTAGTGACAAGAACACAAAATAAGCGTAGAATTTATTTATTACCCCGACACAAAAGGTTGCTGTGACACTGAACATCGAATTGCCGCCAGAGGTAGAAGCAAGCTTCGCTGCTCGGGCACAAGCGGAAGGCGTTCCCTTAGATACTTTTATTCGCGAATACCTCATTGAAGGTGCCCCACGAGTCAAATCGCGCCGGATGAATGCTGAAGAGCTAGACGAAGTTCTCGAAGAATTGGCTGCAAGTATCCCAGACGTTCCTCCTCTCTCTAATGAAGTAATGGATCGAGAGAGCATCTACACCCGTGAAGAGAAACACGGCTAATATCTACGATGAGTGACGGCAGCTTATCGTCACATATACTTGTTAAGGATTTTGCTCGTTACCCTGCTATTAATGTGCTGCATCCAAGTGACGTAGTGTAGTCTACCGCGTTGCATTGTTATCGTTTGCTATTGCAATGCTTTCCCCGTGAAGGCGTTGCATTGAAGACTTGGGCTTGCTTGTAGGGAAGCTAATGTTATGCCACCGATATTATCCTCTGATAGCGGTGTACTCTTCATCAGGATTTTTCTCTTTCATGCTCCTTCTAAAGGTACAAGACGAATGTTAGAGAGTAGTGCAACTATCATAAATATGGACACAATTCAACGCTTAGCTACTCTCAACCGCATTCGTAAACTCAGCCGTCTGATGGATACATCTATTGGTATTCCAGGGACACGCTTTCGCTTTGGACTAGATCCAATAATTGGTTTGCTTCCAGGTGGTGGTGATTTAATCAGTACCGCATTTTCGGCTTACATCATTTTTTTGGCTACTCGTTTTGGCTTACCGCGTCAAGACTTAACCAAAATGATTTTTAACGTTGCTTTAGAATCAGTTCTGGGTACCGTGCCTTTGGTTGGTGATTTATTTGATGCTTTCTATAAGTCCAATATTCGCAATTTAGCAATTTTAGAGCAGCATTTAACGGCGGTGGAACCAGAACTCCAACAAATAGCTACTGAACTTGAAGAGAGTAAAGTTAGTTCAGTTTAAACTGTGCATAAGTTAACTTTTCAGCTTAAGAACTTTCGCAGTTATGTGAACTTTTGTCAAAATCAATCTTATATTCTCATATGTGGTTCAACATAGAAGTATGACTCTAAGTTATTAGTTCCATTAGCTAAGTCTGGCAAAACTATAGGAGCTAGATAACTACATTCAAATTAGAAATTTCGTATAGGAGAGGGACTGTCATGGCACAGCAAACTACAGCCCAACTTTTTAAAGCCGTCCAACAAGATCAAGCATTAAAGGAAAGACTTAAAGCCGCATCTAATCCAGAAGCATTTGTCGAAATTGCTCGAGAACGCGGCTATGATTTCACAGTTGAAGAACTAGAGACGAGCTTGAGTAATTTGTCTTCAGAAGAATTGGCTGGCATTATGAATCCAGGAATGGCACCTAGATTTCACATTCATCCAAGGTAATGTCTATTAAGATAGTGGAATGAAGGCATAGATAGGTGTACAAACTAACGTTATACTCATAACTTCTACTCGAAGTAGGCGATACGGCTTAAGCCGTTGCCTTTGGCATCGCACCTTAAAATATAGCTTTTTCCAGATGTGATTGTCTACTTAGGATAGCAGTGTGAATTGAAGCATTTCTACGCCTGATTTTTACAGGAGAAAATGCAACGGATGGAAAACCCCTTTCATCAAAACGTGATGTCATACTGAACCAATGACTTTTAAAGATATGAGTTGTATTGAGAAGACTTTTAGAGCCTTTTATACATCAAATCTTTAAAGTTTAAAAACTAAGTAGCAGTGTAGCCTAACTAGGTTAAAGTAGGACCAAAATATTGGTATGTGAGATTTATATCACATACCAATATTTCGTAATCGACGTTTTTCAAAGAGTGAGTGGAAAAGTCAAGGTTCATCTACCAATACCACTAATTTACCAGTAGCTTGGTTTAAATAGTGCTACAATTTCATTCTGTTTGTGAGCAAACTAAACCCCTTACATTTGCAGTTAATGCGGTAGTAAAAGTTTGTAGCCAAAAGGAGAGCCGAAATAAAAGGTTGTTGCCACAAAAAGAATTGTCAAAATTCCTAATGCAATGACGGCTCCAAATTGCAAAGGTGCTTTTTCCTCAGCTTCAAGACCCACAGGTTTTTTCTTATCGCTTTTGGAATCTGTAGTTTTTTCAGAAGTCATGGCTGTAAATACTTTTTGTTAATCATTAACTCATGATTACTCTAGCTGCACTCAACCACATCTAACTTAAGGATTATTCAATGGAACTTTTAAGAGTTAATATATTTCAATGCCAAATGATGGATGCGCTCGCGCCTTTTTATCTCGTTGTGTAAATACTCATGTATTCAGGTACGTTCAGGAGCAAATAAACCCTACGGAGCGCGTTATATGCGATCCGCATAGTGAGCGATCGCTCTTTACGCTCATGCTTGACAAATTGTGCTAGTGGTTGTGGCAGTTTACTGTTTCTTTATTGACATACAATCAATCAGTATATATTGCCTGTGCCAAAGCATAGCTGAAGTTAACAGGTACAGCATTTCCAATCATTTTGTAGCCAGCAGCTAAGTCTTTATAGTGGAAAATGAAGTCATCAGGAAAGGTTTGAATTCTTGCACATTCTCTAACTGATAACCTTCTATAGGGTTGTGGTGAATTTGGATCAAAAATCCACTTGTCTTTTTCTACAAAAATCATTGCGTTTGCTTGTGGATGTATTGGCGCATGACGCCCTCCTGCTTGAATTGTGAAAGATGGCTTATTCCAAGAGCGAACTCGATTGCGTGACATATAAATACTGGAAAAACCACCTGTCATATATTCATGGTTTGGAACGTGGCAAGACACCCCATTCGTCTTGTTAGTTCCTAAAGCTGAAATTGCCGACTCTCGCAAATCCCAAATTGTTTCTCGTAAAGTGGTAATATGGGCACATGGCTTTAGCCAGTCAAACTTAAACCGTTTGTTTAAATCAACACGATAACCAATGATAATGACGCGTTTTCTGTCTTGGGGGACATTATAGTCTATTGCGTTTAGTAACTTATATGAAATAAAGTAGCCAGCTTCTTCAAATGTAGAAATAATATTATTTAATGCTACTTGATGCTTTTTGTGAAGCATACCAGAAACATTCTCAGCGAGGAAAAATAAAGGTTGTTTATCTTTTAAAATCCGCACATAATCTAAAAATAACTTGCCGCGCTCATCATTAATTCCTCGCTGACTACCTGCCTCACTCCAACTTTGGCAAGGAGGGCCACCGATAATTCCCACACAATCAGGGATTTCTGCGCTATGAATTTTGCGGATGTCTCGCCTATCGAGAACGGTATCCAGATGGTTTTTTTGGTAACTTTCCCAAATATCTTTGTCATACTCATTTGCCCATACAACATTGAAACCAGCTTTCCGGAAACCTAGATCTAAACCTCCACAGCCAGAAAATAGTGCAACTATCGCTTTTTCCATAGACACATGTAGATGATTTTATTGTAAGGTTCAGATTCCCGACTTCGTAAAAGTTGTCGGGAATCTTATTGTTCACGAATGATTTAGGATTGCTATACTATAGGTTTAACGTACTAAACATCCTATAATCCTCATCATCTCAAACTAAGCTGCTAAAAGCTTACAAGCTATGAGATTGCTTGTGTTTATGTAATTGTTCTACTATATATTCTTCCAGTTCTTGTCTTTCTCTACTACTTGCATTGCGGTGATAAGTTCTTCCTGTTTCTTGAATAAACTTACGTTTCTCACTTTGAGAGTTGACTTTACCACCTGGTCCCTTAAGACTTTTTTGTAAGTCTTCCCATGTCTTTTCGCCAACACTTTCGCCTAGCTTTACTAGAGCCTTAGGTAGTAATCTTTTTGCCTCTTGAGAAAAATCATCTTCTGTCTCTAAGGAACCTAAATCGACATCGTTGAAGTCGAGACTGATCTGAAATTTATTCATCGAATTTCTCCCATTAGCAAATCTTGTTGCTTACATCTAGTACAACTATCATAGTGTGCCTCATAATTACGTGAACTACATACATAAACTTGGAGGCAGCGTGGTGAAGCGTGATTTGTTAGAACCTAGAGGCATTGAAACACAAGGAATTGAACGAGTTTTACCCACATCGCGCACTCATATTCGCATTTTCGACAACTTTACCATGTGGCTATCTGCCAATTTGGTCATCTCTACAGTTGCCCTCGGTTCTTTGGCGACTCTTGTCTTTAATCTGGGATTTTGGGATAGTGTCGCCGCGATCTTCTTGTTCAATGCACTTGGTGTCCTCCCAGTCGCTTTTTTCTCTACGTTAGGGCCAAAGTTAGGACTACGGCAGATGACGATCTCGCGCTTTTCATTTGGTTGGTTGGGTGCGGCAATTGTAGCGCTTTTTAACGTTGTTACTTGCATTGGTTGGTCTGTTGTTAATGTAATAGTTGGGGGTCAATTAATCTTTGCCTTAAGTGGTGGAGTCGTTCCCAATTGGGCGGGTATTATGTGTATTGCCGGGGTGACGACATTGGTGAGTCTTTACGGCTATGTGTACGTACATCGTTATGAGCGTTATGCTTGGATACCGATGACTGTAATTTTTCTGATTATTCTCGTTACTGCCGCACCAAACTTTCACATCACATCATCTGCAAAAGGCATAGCCGAAGTTGCAAGTTTCATGTCTTTTGGTGGTGCTGTTTATGGTTTCGCTACAGGATGGAGTTCAATACTGCTCGGTTAAGGGGAAATAGGTGGTGAAATAAAGATTTTTTTGTTCTC
>JAQYWN010000443.1 GCA_029379265.1 Rhizonema sp. NSF051 | reverse complement strand
GTATTCTACTTTTATTAGTAGGTGAATACGATGATAAATTTATTGATATCAATACAAAAATGACTAATATATGCAACTGTCAGCTAAAACTAGTTAGTCATTCCGGTCATAACATTCACTTTGAAAATACTTTATTATTTGTGGAAAATATTAGAGATTTTTTCGGAAACCAGAACAAGCATCGCGAGTGATCAGATGAGTGGTGCCAATACGGTTCGGATAAGCAGGGGAGGAAAAAACCATTTGTCGATCAACTCTTAACCGAACTGCGTCTCTACTTCCCCTGCCCCCCCTGCTTGCCTCAACAAATAAATTCCTTAACCGAACCGTATTGTGAGTGGTGCTACGCGCTCACCGATTTTTGTCACTCAGCAAAATACCGTCGATTCTGTGATTTTGAGCAAACGGCATCATCTTGGAAAGAGAATACCAAGAGAAATTGCCCTACCCGCTGCTTATTAAAAAAAAAGAGAGCCACTTGGGCAGCTCTCCAGATCATCAGGGTGCATCTACATATCAAAGTATAGCAGTTTTGGCATGAGGGGTATGACCCATTTTTACTTTTTTTAATACAAATATTTTTTTCAGTCTCTCTGATAAAATTACTTGGTCACTTAAGTGAAGCGCTATCTAGTATAGATACGAAAAAAAGGAGAGCCACTTGAACAGCTCTCCAGATCATCAGGGTGCATCTACATACCAGAGTATAACATCTTAGGCATGAGGGGTGTGACCCCTTTATTTATTTTTTTTGATGAAGATATTGTAAAGATATCTCGTGAAAATACGTGTTTGTTTTGAAAACCAAACAAACGATATCAGTTCGTCTCTAGCCATTCAGCTTCTTGTCGAGTAATTCATTTGTCAGCTTAGGATCGGCACGTCCCCCAGTCTCTTTGAGAACTTTGCCGACAAAGAACCCTTTGAGGCTGGTTTTGCCACTGCGATACTTTTCTAGTTCTTTAGGATTTGCTGTGATCGCTCGCTCAATGATTGGTTCGAGCACGCTTGGATCGGATATTTTCTCTTCCCCTTGAAAAATGTCATCAGGAGAACGACCAGCTAGCAAGTCTGGTAGCTTATCTTTAGCTTGTTTATTACTGATGGTACCTTTTTCAATCAGCGCGATTGTCTTCGCAAGATTCGCGGGTGTGAGGGCAATTTCAGTAATGTTGAGTTTTTGTTTGTTGAGGTAGGCAGCAATATCCTGAGTAATCCAGTTAGCGGTTTGTTTGGGATTGGCAACAGTAGCAATCGCCGCTTCAAAATACTCAGCTACAGCGCGATCTTCTGTGAGTACTCGTGCGTCATAAGCCGACAGTCCAAAATCACCTTCATAACGATGGCGTTTTTGTGCTGGTAGTTCATGGAGTTCGCTGCGCCACTTTGTCAATTGTTCATCACTCACCTCAATTGGTCCGAGATCTGGTTCGGGGAAGTAGCGGTAATCACTGGAACCTTCTTTAACCCGCATACTAATTGTCCGTTGAGATCCTTCCTCCCACAGACGAGTCTCTTGGATAATGCGTTCGCCTGCTTCGATCGCGGCGATTTGCCGTTCTATTTCGTATTCAATTGCCCTTTGGATGGCATTGAACGAGTTCATATTTTTGATTTCTACTTTGGTGCCAAACTTCTCTTGTCCAATGGGACGTACAGAGATATTGACATCGCAACGTAGAGAACCTTCCTGCATGTTGCCATCACTGACACCGAGATAGCGTACAATTCGGCGTAACTCTTCCGCATATTCAGCCGCTTCTTGTCCAGAACGCAAATCAGGTTCAGAAACAATTTCCACTAACGGTATACCTGCTCTGTTGTAGTCTACAAGAGAATAGGTGGAACCCGAAAGGCGATCGCTACCTGCGTGGACTAATTTTCCGGCATCTTCCTCCATATGCAGCCGTGTAATGCCAATCTTTTTCCGCATCGGCTTGCCGTCAGCATCAACTAATTCAATCTCCAACCACCCGTGTTCGGCGATCGGCAAGTCGTACTGAGAAATTTGGTAATTTTTAGGTAAGTCAGGATAAAAATACTGCTTGCGGTCAAATTTACTATATTTCGCAATCTGACAATTCAACGCCAAACCTGCTTTCACGGCGTATTCTAGTACCTTTTGGTTCAGTACGGGTAACACTCCCGGCAAACCCATACAAACTGGATCGATGTTAGTATTGGGTTCAGCATCAAATGAGGTCGAACTCGTAGAGAAAATCTTGGTGAGGGTACTCAGCTGACAGTGGGTTTCCAGACCAATAATCGCTTCGTACTCAGTTTTTACTACAGCAGCAGAAGTCATAAAATCGCAAATTCTCGCTCTTTTCTTGTTCAGGCTACTATTGTAGACTGGTATTGACTTGTGCTGAAGACGGTTACTGCGCTATTGCGATCGCGACTACTACCGCGATCTCGGAATTCAAAATTAAAAATCAAACAAGCTTGAGTAGTATGCTTTCTATGACTTCCCAATGGTAGCCTTACGTCTACCGTTGTGTACTAGAGACAGATACTAAGCTATTAAAGTCATTAGGGTCAACATCATAGGCAGCACCAAAACCTATAACAAAGCGACCTTTGGTTGGCGTTAGTTGAAAAATGCGGAAGTCTGGCAAATCGCGAAATAACTGGATAATTTCTCCAAAACGCGCTTCAAAAAGCTCAACAATTTGGTGCCAAAACACGGTATCGCGTTCCACCAAGGTTGCTGTACAGTCAAACGTTAGGCGGTTGCGGGCAAAAATTTGCTGAGTTTGAGACTCATCTTCAATAAACAGCACACTTACCTTGGGAACAGTATGAAGATTTTGAGTATGAGTCGCAAGACCGCTGACATAAAGATAAATATTTTTATTCTCATCCATTACAAACGGAACATAGCTTGCATTGGGAATGCCATCTTCACTAACAGTACCAATGACAATGCTTTGAAAGCGTTCAGTAAAGCTCCGATAGGTGGTAAGGGCGGTTTCAAATTGCGACATACAGTTGACAGTACGAGTATCATGATAGCAGTGTGATACCGAGGTTTTCTCGCCTACCCCGTGCGGTGAGTCCAGTACGACAGGCGAAACCTGCTCTGACTTCTTTGTCTTCTCACTAGCACCAGACAAGTAGCGCTTGTTCGCCTTTTGAAATTAACAAAAAAGAAACGAGTCAAGGGGCTTAACCCCCTGACTAATTTTCAACCAAGTTCTACAACACACAACCACACACAATTTGTGAGGTCTATAACTATGTTAAACAAATTTTCTACTTTAGTCTATATCGCTACTGTCTTCAAGCTTGATCACACTAAGGGAGATCCAGAAAAATAAATATCCACGAATATCATTTTATATCTCTGGTGGTAGTCACTCGAAGCTCGCCGGAGATAAAATTCTCTCCGGCGAGCTTTGCGCTTGAGTTCAAACAGATATTTACGGATGGTAAGTGCCTAAATTGTTACATAAATAAACGTGTAAACCGATATGCCCCTGGAAGTCAGTCTCACTTTTCTAATAAAAAAATAGTCATAAATAACACAAACGCCCTCATTAAGAACTATTATATGAAGCTGTTAGGTCTTAAACCGGATTTAACCAGATTAAGCTGTGCCGTATACGAGTTGCAAATTATATCCCTTGGGCCGTTGACGGCTAACTATTGAGAGTTAGCACTCAACAGTGATAATGAGTGATTGTGCAATGAAAATATGTAGCTGACAACGCTTTTCGTTCTCCCTGGAGAGAAATTAAGCTGCTACAAGTGTTTTGCTGTGAAACACTAAGTGCGGAAAAAATATGTATGAAATATTACGTTATGATTGCTCCCGGTCTTTGATCATTTGTGATTAGAAGAGACTAATAACTGATGAGTAAAAACAGTTATCATGCGTAATTTAATCACTCATAGGATTTACGCACTTTACAAATCATCTATTGTGTGCAGCATATGAGAGCATATGCAAGCATTCTGCTGCTATTTTTCTCATTTCTACCTCCTAATTGCATAAGTTGATGAGTTCTGACACTTATCAAAAAGACATGGAAATTAGCTAAAGTTCGCTTAACTTCCACTCAGCAAACAGGTATAACTTAACTTCCACTTTCAAGACTTTTGTCAATACTTAAGTCACAACTCAAAGAATATTCCCATAGCTTCAAAGTTTGAAAAGGAAAAGATCCTCAATGGCCAGAAAAAAGAAAAAATCAATTAGACTTAATTCTCAGCATCCACGTCAAATATGCCCGATTTGTTGTGTTCTCCCACCTCACATGCTGGAACATCTTGCTCAAAACGGCAATCCTTCACAACGTGACTGGGCGTTTTACACGTTAGAAGTTTCAGCACAATTTCGCGGCAGAAGAGAAGTTGTCGCTAATTTCACGACGATCATGGCTCAACCAGGTGAGAAACGTCGCTGCGTCTACGATGCTAAAAATGGTAGTACTCTTCCTGGTGTATTGGTGCGTAGTGAAAACGATCCTCCCAGCAGCGATACGATTGTGAACGAAGCTTATGATGGTGCTGGAATAACTTATGACTTTTATCATGAGGTTTTTGATCGCAATTCTGTAGATAACAATGGGCTGCGTTTAGACGCTTCCGTGCATTACAGCACAAAATATGACAATGCTTTTTGGAACGGCACCCAGATGGTTTATGGAGATGGCGACGGAGAACTTTTTCAACCCTTCACTAAATGTATTGATGTTATTGCACATGAACTCACTCATGGCGTCACTCAACATCAAGCTGCTCTACAATATCTTGGGGAATCGGGAGCGCTGAATGAGTCTTTTTCTGATGTTTTCGGTTCTTTAGTCAAACAACGAGTTAAAAAGCAGACAGTAGACCAAGCTGATTGGATCATTGGAGAAGGTATATTTACGCAGAAGGTAAAAGGTGTTGGTATCCGCTCGCTGAAGGCACCAGGAACGGCATATGACGATCCTGTTTTGGGGAAAGATCCTCAACCGAAACACGTAAAAGACCTTTACACTGGTACTAAAGATCATGGTGGTGTACATATTAATTCGAGTATACCCAGCCATGCTTTTTACCTGTCAGCAATGGAGATTGGCGGCTTCGCTTGGGAAAAAACTGGAAAAATCTGGTACGTAACCTTATGCGATCGCTTGGATTCTAAAGCAAATTTTAAACAAGCTGCTCAAGCGACTATCAAAGTTGCGGGAGAACTTTATGGCGAAGCAAGCATTGAACAGAAAGCTGTACAAAGCGCTTGGCAAAAGGTAGGAGTGAGTTAGAGTCAGGAGTGAGGAATGAAGGAAAGCGGCAAGGAATTGTCGATTATAAATCACCACTAGTGTGATGATTTATAATTGTTAGTAAGTAAATAGCTCAACTCATAACTCCTCACTCTTTATGCGAATCTCGTTTGAACGCACGGGCGGCTTTGCTGGGATGATCAAGACAAAAACTTTTGACTCTGCCGATCTCTCAGAAAACGAAGCCAATCAACTGCCTCAGTTAATAGAAGCAGCAAATTTTTATAACTTACCTCCAGATATCAGTGTTCCTCCCAATCAACCAGATCGCTTTCAATATACTTTAACGGTGGAGCAAGAGGATCGAAAACACACTGTTAAAGTTAGCGAGGCAGCAGTGCCTGGTAATTTAAAACCTCTGGTTGAATGGTTGAATAATAAATAGTCGTCCTCTTAAATGAATTCCCAAGCTTTTCCCTTATACCCATATTGGAATATTTCTGGATGCAGAATTTCTGCCAAGATTTCTAAAGAGTCTACCAATCGGGGTCCTGGGCGATTGAAGTAGGCATTACCATCAGTAATATACACCCTGCCACTTTGAGTCGCATGTAGTTGTTGCCACTCTGGATGATTAGTTAACAACTGTGCTTCTTGGCGGGTACGATTTAAATCAAAGCCGCAAGGCATAAAGATGACAATATCTGGATTTGCCTGGATTAGTGTTTCCCACTTCAAAGGAGCAGAAGACTGCCCCGTAAGACTGAAAAGCGCTTCTCCTCCTGCTATTGAGACTAATTCAGGAATCCAATTGGCAGCAAACATTAAAGGTTCAGTCCACTCGATACAGGCAACAGTGGGGAGTTTTTCTATTTTGGAAAATCCTTGTGTTTTGTGCTCGACAATCTTGAGGCGAGCTTCTAAATTTTTGATTAACGGTTGCGAGTCTACACCAAAAGCATTGCCTACTCGCTGAATATCATCCCAAACATCTTGAAGAACACTGGGTTTTAAGGAAATAATCTGAGGAGAACTATTTATTAGATTTTTTGCTGCTTTTTGCACATCTTTTAGGCTGATAGCACACACATCACACTGATCTTGAGTGACAATATGGGTAGGCTGCAATTCTTCTAAAACATCTATCTTAATTTGATAGATGCTGAGGGCGGATTGTAACAAATTTTCGATCTTGTCATGAATTTCGCTGCTAGGGGCATTGGAGTTTAAGCGTGCTTGGGTACAAACAGGAAGTTGCTGAACTTGTTGGGGATAATCGCATTCGTGCGATAGTCCAACAATTGCATTTGTCAATTCTAAAGCTGCTAAAATCTCCGTTCCACTGGGAATCAAAGAGACAATTCTCAAATTGCTGTCGCTCATTACTTCACCTCCACAACAGTCGCTATGACTCTAATTTTCGCGCGGATGTACAGGAGCAAGAATCTTTCTCTAGGTCAATACATTGACACTACAAGAAATAAAGGGGGATATTTTGACCAAAAAGTTTGTAGTAGATGGGATGTAGTCGGTAGGACTTAAACGTTATACAAATAGGCTGTTGTGTGGCGGAGCCATAATTTCCTATTTCTATCTTCTCACTGCATAAGTAGGTAACAGCTGACACCTATTAACAAGATCGCAATGTTAGCTGTTTGGGCTTAACTTCTACGTATAAACTTTAGTAGTATATAATAC
>JAQYWN010000442.1 GCA_029379265.1 Rhizonema sp. NSF051 | reverse complement strand
GAATATACCAATAATGACATATTCCTTATAAATTCTGAATTCTGACAAACCTGCTCCTACACGAGTGCTGTAGTCTATCAATGTGAAAACTGCTATAAAAATGTGCGCAATTGCGCACAAATTCTTCGGCTGTTTCATTCCCTAAAAATGGTGCTGAAAGTCAAAGATTTCTACAGAAGTTAGGTTTTCAAGCTGTGATGTGCAAACGCGATCGCTCTACTCAATCATGCAGCGTCCCTTACCCACAGTAGATGCAGCAGATAAAGCTGAATTAGCAGCTTTGGAACAGCTTTTTAATAAGAATGAACGGTGAATGCGATCAAGAAAGCTGTTACCTTCAACTTACCGCAAGCCCGCTTCGATATTTTGTGACAAACCCGCCCCTAGACGAATGCTGTAGTCTATAAAATAGCGAAAACTGCTAAAAAAATGTGCGCAATTGCGCACAAATTCTTCTCCTCAATGAAGCTCAAACTCAAGATGCTATTAAGCAGTACTGGATAAGTAGGTAATTGATATTTCTCTTCCGCCAAAGCTGCATAGGCACGCATCCGTCGTGGCATTTGGGATGAAGGACGCAATTGTAATTCATTGAGAACCAAAAATTCACTCTCTCTGTGGACTGGCAACACGAATTAAAACATCACTTTCTCTACTAATCCATTGAAATTCTGAATTGAGAATTTCACTTGCCACAATATCGGGCATTTGTGTTACCCATTTTACCCAGTTATCAGGTGCAAGACTAATTAACTTTTTGGTGCTAACATCTGCGGGTTTTGCCATCTGCACTCGTAGTTTATTTTCGAGATCGTAAGTGTAGCAACTATTTTAAAAGTTACAGTGATTTTCAGATGTATAGACCACAGTTTTGGAGTGGGTAAGGGTTTCATTTAGATATCTGGGTACATCCAATATTATGTAAAACCTGCCCTTACACGAGTGCTGTAGTCTATCAATGTGAAAACTGCTATAAGCGATCGCCCTCGAGTGAAAAATTCTGGCTATGCGATCGCTTGAAAGAAGGACTCTTGCCAATTGTGCTGTAAATTAAATATTTATCGACCATAATCTGATGAAATTAATTTTATACAGCAAACCAGGATGCCATTTGTGCGAGGGTTTGCTCGAAAAGCTAGAACAAATTGTGAAGACACCTGATTTCGCGTCTCTACAGCTAGAAATTCGGGATATCACGACTCGTGAAGATTGGTTCCAAGCTTATCAGTATGAAGTCCCAGTACTATCGTTCAATCAAGGTGTAGATGAGAATCGCGAGCAATCTTTACCCCGTCCTTCTCCTCGTGCTAGTGTACAGCAGTTAAAAAAAATGCTTCATTCGTATTTATAGGTGTGCACAAGAAACAAAAAAATAGTGCAGAATAAGCGCAGGAATAGCGTGTGAAGAGGTTGAGCAGATGAAACTGAGGGAATTAGTTGCGGCTGTGGACGTTATCGGGCAGTTACCCGAACATCCAGCAATGGATGCAGAAGTAAAGGAATTGAAGACGAATTCTCATGCTTGTACTGCGGGAGATTTATTTATCGGGATGCCAGGTACGCGGGTTGATGGTGGAGAGTTTTGGCAAAGTGCTTTAGCCTCTGGTGCCATAGCCGCAATCATTTCTCAGCCAGCAGCACAAAAGAATTCGCCCACACCAGATGCTTGTGTCATTACTGCTAATGATATGACGAAAGCCTGTGCCCAAATCGCTAATGCTTTCTACGGTTATCCGGGACAAAAACTCCAGCTCGTTGGTGTGACTGGTACAAATGGCAAAACGACAATCACCCACATCATTGAATATTTTTTGAATAAAGCCAATCAACCTACAGCTTTGATGGGTACGCTTTACACTCGTTGGCATGGCTTTGTTCAAACTGCTGCTTACACGACACCCTTTGCAGTAGAATTGCAACATCGGCTTGCTGATGCTTTGAATGCTGGGAATAAGTATGGGGTGATGGAGGTGAGTTCCCACGCTTTAGCACAGGGGAGGGTGATGGGTTGTCAATTTAGTGTTGGAGTCTTTAGTAATCTCACTCAAGACCACTTAGACTTTCACCGCGACATGGAAGATTACTTTGCAGCTAAAGCCCTGCTTTTCAGTCCTGATTATCTCACGGGACAGGCAATCATCAACGCTGATGATCCCTTCGGTAAGCGATTGATTGCCGCCTTACATCCTGATCAGGTTTGGACCTATAGTGTTAATGATTCTACAGCTAATTTGTGGATGAGTGACCTGAATTACGAGAAGAATGGTGTGAGTGGGATGATGCATACACCGAAGGGCAACGTGCCTTTTCGCTCGCCTCTCGTCGGGCAATACAATCTGGAAAATCTCTTAGCAGCAACCGGAGCCGTTTTACACTTAGGCTTAGATTTGCAGTTTGTAGCATCTGTGATCCCGGATTTTCCTGGTGTTCCAGGACGTATGGAAAGGGTACAGATTAGTTCGGAACAAGATATCAGTGTGATTGTGGATTATGCCCACACGCCCGATAGTTTGGAAAATTTGCTGAAAGCGTCACGTCCATTTATTCGGGGGAAAATGATTTGTGTTTTCGGATGTGGAGGAGATCGCGATCGCACCAAGCGTCCGAAAATGGGGAAAATTGCTACTGAATTAGCTGATGTCGCGGTTTTGACATCTGACAATCCTCGGACTGAAGATCCAGAACGGATATTGCAAGATGTTTTAGCAGGAATTTCAAAAACGGTTTCGCCGATGGTAATATGCGATCGCGCTACTGCCATTCGTACTGCCATCTTACAAGCGCAACCTGGAGATGGTGTCTTGCTTGCTGGTAAAGGTCACGAAGACTACCAAATTCTCGGAACTGAAAAAATACACTTTGATGATCGAGAACACGCACGGGACGCTTTACTTGAAAAATTGAAAGTATCGGGATGAGGCAATCGGCTTATGGCTAACTACTAACCGCGAACCGAAAAGTGCTATTAACTCATGAATGTTGCTTTAGCTCAGAATCTATCAATATATCAGCTGGCTTTGGGTATGCAACCGCCTCCCCAAACATTACCTCTTAGTCCCGCTACTTTGCTGTCACTAATTAGGGCACAAATTGATTTACTAATTGAGCAACAAATTCTTGCTACTTTATGGGTAAAGCTACCACCAGGAAAAATTTGGGACTCGGAAATTCAACGCTACAATCAGCAAATTGGTGTGTCTAGTACGATCTACAATTGCCAAATTGAAGAAAGCTTGGGGGCAGTAGAGGACACTGGGAGTGTGGAGATTTCTGCTTCTTCCGCTTCTCATAACCTATTCGTGCCAACCCAATTAGATCCTCAAATACGGCGAGAATATTTTATCATTGTGTTGTCGCCGCAGTTTTGTAGTTTAACTTTGGCTTACAGACCGCTTAAAAGAAGTAAAATTGATTTATGGGGAAGGTTAGATGGAAATAAAACTCCAAAGTTACAAGCTATAACGACTTTTGAGGGTAAAATTATTCAACGAGTCTTGAATAAAATTGAACATTCAATAAATTCAAAATTATCTTCCTTCATACCAAATAGTTTTATTTGCCCCCCAACACCAGAGCCAACACTTTTAACTCAACTGTTGGCAAAACAATTGCAGCGTCAGGAGGAAATGAATTATCAAATATTCACTAACCGTATAGCTAAGATCCAGGAGCAAAAACAGAACCTGCACCGGAAAGAGCAACTGAACGATGAATACTTAAGCAATGTGTGTCAGGAACTGCGGACACCTCTTACACATATGAAAACAGCTTTAAGTTTGTTAAATTCTCCGAGTCTGAAAGCACCTCAGAAACAACGTTATTTACAGATGCTGAGTAACCAGTGCGATCGCCAGAATTCACTGATTACAGGTGTATTGGAGCTCATGCAGAGCGAGCGCAATTTGGAACAGATGAATTTAGAATCAGTGTGTCTTGCTGACATCGTACCAGGGGTCGTCAGTACTTACCAGCCTCTAGCGCAAGAAAAAGGCGTAATGGTAGCTTATACAGTACCCATTGAACTTCCAGATGTCTGGTGTGTGAGGGGAGGGCTAAAGCAGATTCTCATTAATTTACTTTCCAACAGCATCAAATTCACGTCATCAGGGGGAGAAGTTTGGGTGCGGGGACGCGTACACGGTGATTATGTGCAACTGGAATTTTGCGACACTGGAATTGGGATTGCCGAAAACGAAATTCCTAAAATCTTTAACCGTTTTTATCGTGTGCGTCCTTCAGCACCAAATGATCCTGGTGGTGCTGGATTGGGTTTAACAATTGTGCAACAGTTACTGTGGCGCAGTGGAGGCTCTATTTTTGTGAAAAGTAAACAGTTTGAAGGCTCAACCTTTACAATACAGTTGCCTATAGTTCATCTTAAAAATGGGCAGTAAAGGTGGGTTGAATTTACCATTGAGGCAAAAATCCCACGGCTTATAGTCGTGGGAGTGTTCAAATAACATGAAGAAGTATAAGCATTCCACTGAAGCGCCTTAACTCTATTAATAGAGTGTACGGTAAATGAGTTATAAATAAAATATAGGTTTGTAGTTGCGCTGTCTTCGCTCTTAACAGTTTGAGTGCGAAGACAGCGCAACTACAAACATTATAAGTGTTTAACCGAACATGATATAACAAGCTTGACATTCTCCGCTCTCTTAGGAGTAGAGATTCTTAAGACTTTTCAGCCTTAATATCCTGATTTCTCAGGTTGCTAGGCTCAACACGAATGCCAGTAAAAGGCGTATTGATATCTCCGTGGCGGTTATTTCAGCCGTAACTTTCTTTCAGTCCGGAAGTAGGTTTTAATGTAAAGCTCGCCGGGGGAAGCTTCCCCCGGCAGACTTTACGTCTTGTCTGACTTTCTTTATGTACCACAACTTTCATTCTTTACATTGATAATTCACTAAAATTTTAATGACTGAGGCGTTTACGCCTTAAACCGTTTTCATCCCTGTCCTAAAGAACAGGGTTTTCAACGGGCATTCTTATAGGCTTTAATTTTGCTACAAATATCAAGGGTTTTATAAATCTCTTTTATAGCTGTGGTGCTAATGACTTACTTATGCATTTTCTCTTTTGCCTTTTCTGCATCGGTGGCTGATATTTTGTGAGGACTTCTTTGCCATTCTCTTTCTTTAGTCCCAAAAGAAGACTCTGAGTCCTTCGATCCTTCTAAAGGCAGAAAAATTGTTAATACCTCACCGTGACGAGGGCGATCGCGTACAATGAGTTTGCCTCCAATTGCTTGAAACAAATGCTTGGTTGCAGCTATATTCAAACTAATCGTACCCGTCTCTGGTTGAAATGTCAGCAATTGACCAATGGCTTTACGAATGGGCGGTTGACATGGAGAGGTGCTAGCAATACTGTCGTCAGTTAATAATTGTAACTTAAGTTGGTCACCGGCTGGAATGACCTGTACCTGAATGTGGCTACCTGCAGGTAGACTACGGGTAAAATTCTCCATTAACCCAGTCAGCACTCGATCTAACATGGCGGGATGACTAACCACTGTGGGCAATTGCTGGGGTAAAACAACATCCAAAGTTAAGTTACGTCGATTTGCTGCTTGTTGCCACCGGGGAATGCTTTGTTGCAAAACGTAATCCAAAGACATTGCCATCAGTTGAGTGTTTGTGGACTTTGCAGGAGCAGATGTTTCTAATTCTGCAGCCCTAAACAGTAACTCCATACGATCAATTTGCTCGGTACACTCATGATCGATTAGTTCCAAGCGCTTGATAACGTTGACAGGCAAATTACGCTGCTTGAGGAGTAGGCGAGTCGTCGTGCGAATTGTTGTCAGAGGAGTACGTACTTCGTGAGCAAAGGCTTGAAGTAATTCCACATCAGGACGAAGATGGGAGGAGGAGAGGGGAGTTGGTTGAGTCGATACGGATTTTCCTTTATCTTCATGAGAACGCACTTCGTCGGGTGGTAATTCTTGAAGCAAAAACCGACTAAAATTCATGACAGTGAGGTAATCGGGAGTTACAAAAGAATACTCTTGTACGACTTCCTCTAAATCAGCAAATAACTCTGGATTGCTTAACATTACCCGCGCACCTAGCGATCGCCAAGCCTGCTGAACAATATGAGGTTCAAACGAAAAAGAAAACTCCTTCTTACCACTCTTATCCTCTGCAAGCACCAATACTAGGCTAAATTTTTCTGTAAAAACTAGGCAAAACTGCTCTAATGCTAATGGATCTGCAATTGACAAAGGCAGTACCAATTCATGAGGAGTAATCTCATCTGTCACACTCGGAGCTTCAGACATCTGAAACGGCATCAGTGCTAACGGGTTGAATGGCTTTGCGGTAAAAGTTACCGTCTGTAAACTTTGATTTAATCTCGGATCGCTGAAGACAGGCGCTGGCGCAGCTAAAACTAGTCCTTTTTGTCTGGCTTCCGGTGAAGCCGTTGTTAACGATAACAACAGTTGTTCTGTCGCTGCGACACTGACTCGCCACTGCTGTTCTGCGTGGGCGGGTGAATTTTTTGCTATAGTCGATTGACTATCAGCTACAATTTCGCTCAGACTTGGTAATATCCATTTGTACACAGATTTTCACCCCTTAGTTTCAAAGAGGGACTGACACTTACAGCATTTTTTTGCCATATATATATGAGGTTATAAGTATTTGTGTACAGTTGTAAGTCGTAGAACCGAACACTCTCTTGGCGCAATTTCCCCTGAACACTATCAACAAGGGGTTAGTGTACGCTTGTGAGGCTACATTTTCATAGCTCTTACGTCGCTGTTGTATAAAATCATATATCTGTTGACAGATATATAGCTCTAACTATCGGATGATGCAAATTATCTGAATCTAATAAATAATAGCTGATACTCAACAAGATATAGCAAGTAGTAATCCTGAATAAAAGTGTAAAACGAGTGCATTTCGACCGTTAATAGTTAACTGTGAACTGTTAAATGTTATTAGCAGTATTTGTCTATATTC
>JAQYWN010000043.1 GCA_029379265.1 Rhizonema sp. NSF051 | reverse complement strand
TTGTAAACTCACTACTGCTGGGTCATTTTGTCATGCGTTAGTCTAAACTCCAGTACATAACTAAAATGAGAAAAAAGGGCTGTTGTGACGACTTTCACCAACCCCAATATATAGTTGTGTCTGTTGACGCCAACAAGCGAGACTATTGCATTTTTTATTCTGAATTCTTCTTCAAATAGGTCATTTATCGCCCAATTTACGTTGTAATCTTCTTAAAGACTGATACATTTCTGGAAGGCGGGTGATTGCGGCCGAAACTTTCAAGTAAGTTTTATGGGGTAAGGCAGGAATTCCTGAAAACAACTCTCCTGGCGCAATATCACTATGAATGCCGGCTTTAGCAGATACGATCGCCCGATCACCAATCTTCACCTGATTGGCAATGCCCACTTGTCCGGCTAAGATCACGCCCTTACCAAGTTTGACACCTCCTGCCATGCCAACTTGACCTGCTAGTGCACAACCTGGACCTATTTCACAACCATGACCGATTTGTACTAAATTATCAATAATCGTCCCGGTTCCTATCCGTGTTTCTCCTACAGATGGGCGATCAATGGCACTATTGCATCCAACTTCGACACAATCCTCTAAGACAGTGTAGCCAGATTGTTCCATTTTCAGCCAACCTCTCTTCGTTGGTACAAAGCCAAAGCCTTCAGAACCGATGACAGCGCCACTGTGAATAACACAATTTGCACCAATCTGAGTCCGTTCATGGATCGTACAGTTGGCGTGCAATGTCGTGCGATCGCCGATCTTCACTTCTGGATAAATCACAACATTTGGATGTATGCACACTCCGTTCCCAATGTCAACTCCTTGTTGAATGACCGCGTGAGGACCAATATAAACTTGGCTACCAACTTTTGCACTGGGATGAATCACAGCAGTCGGATGAATTTCTGGGGTAGGACGCCAAGGTTGATAAAAAAGTGCGATCGCGTTGGCGAATAAAAGTCGTGGTTGTGAGCTTGCCATCCAGACAACACCGCGTTCTAGTGCTTGCGCCTGTAATGCCTCATCTTCAGGTAAGATTAAAGCACTAGCGCTAGTCTTGCCGACCATATTGGCAAATTTCGCTCCTTCTATGTAGCTTAGATGACCGATTGTAGCTTCATCGATGGCTGCCATCCCGATAATTTCTGGGTTATTATCAATGTTCGCCGTGAAACTACTAGATGTCACAGCATCACCAAGTTTTTGTACAATTTCACTAAATTTCATAATGAGTAATGAGTAATGAGTAATGAGTAATGAGTAATGAGTTTTGAGTAATGAGTTTTGAGTAATGAGTAATGAGTAATGAGTTTTGAGTAATGAGTTTTGAGTAATGAGTAATGAGTAATGAGTCTAAATAGTCTATCACCATGAGAGAACGTAGATTTGGGAAAATGCTGAATTACAATACGAGTAATGAGTAACGAATTATGAGTAATGAGTAAAACTACCCTTTTTACTTAGGACTCATCACTCATTACTCTGTATTCTCCTTTTTACTCATTACTCATTACTCATTACTCATTACTCATTACTCATGAGCCACATTTATTCTTTTAGCAGTAAGTAATATAGTGTACCGTCGCCGCCTGTCACGCCAGCTCGGTCACCTGCTAATTGTCCGCTTCCCATGTAATAATCCACTCTACCGGGTCCTTTGATAGCACTGCCTGTATCCTGATCGAGGACAAAACGGCTAACAGTATGATATGCGAGCTTTTCGCCTTCAGTGGGATAGGGTAAGCTAGTATTGACAACTGCCAGTGCGCCTCGAGGCATGAGCGATTTATCTGTAGCAATAGAACGCTCTGCTGTGACTGGCACACGAAGACTGCCCATAGCCGGCTCGTTGCCAGTATCATTGAAGAAGACAAACCGTTGCCAACGCGGCAAATAATTATTCATCTCCTGTGTATGTTGCTGGAAATACCGAGTCATAATAGGTAGTGTTAGACCAGATGCGGGGAGTTTGTGATCTTTCAACAGTTGTTTACCGATACTTGTCCAAGGGTAATCTGTTGCACCCGCATAGCTGACAGATGTTGTTGAGCCATCAGTTAAGTTAAGTTGGGCAGAACCTTGGATATGTATCATATAGGCTTCAAAGCGATCGCGGAACCAATACATCTCCAAACCGTGCAACCGACTTTTCGCGCCCAGCAAAGCATCTTTTCCTTCTAATTCTACTCGTGTAGGATGCGGTTTACTCCATTTGTCAAAATTCGACGGTTTTCGGTAAATTGGATACCTGTATTCTGGAGTCTGAAAACGACTGGCTGTATAAACAGGATTGTAATAGGCAGTAAATTTGACAGTACCCCTACTATCATTGCCAACGGACTTGTAAAAGACAAACTCCTGCCGGACAGCAGCTTGTAGTTGCTCGGGGGAGTCAGAACTCACAACTAACTCGCGGAAACGTTGCAAACTTTGACGGACGCGATTGAGGGTTATCTGTGGTACACGATAATTGTGATACGCGGCAATAGCCTCTTTCGTGTTCGTGTAATGAAGGCTATTGTCAATTGATGTCAATAAAGCCATGCGATCGCCTGGTTTACCGTTTTCACCCCAAATTTGCTCGTCCCAACCCAAGCATTTATTTGGGAAAGTGCAGTCCGTTCCCATCAGATCTAATTGTGTAAATGGATACTCTACCTCAACTGGAATTGGAATTGGTATTGGCTGTCGCGGTATTTGAGGTTGAATGGGTATCGGTACTGGCAGTGGCACTACCTCAGTTTGGCTGGGTAACGGCAATGGTGATAAGCCAGGAACTTGACCTGATGCGGATAAGATCGGGTTAATTACGGCAATTGCCAGACTCAAAAAAACCAAAGCAAGCGTTTTTCTCATGATTTAGCGTTCATCTTTCCACACTAGAGCTAAAGATTGGTTCCACTCGGATTGCCAAAACCCGACATGGACGCACTACCATATATTCACCCTGAATATTCTTGATTGGCACGCTGATAAAGTCATCGGAAGCAGACTTTGGTACAAGTTCTCCGCTATACCATTTCTGGAAATCTTGAATAGTCGGAAAACGTACTTCTTCCCGATGTCCACCTTCCAGCATGAGATGCACTGCGTATTCATTAGGAGTTTTAGGCATAACGTTGAATCATTTAAAACACATCCAACCCATTGTCATCGACGTAACCCCTGAATGGGAAGGGGAAAGGGGAGATGGAGGGAGAGGGGATTGGGAGAAGAAATTTCTCGCTCGTCCTCGCTATTCCCTCTCTGTTCTGCTTCCTTGTCTTTATTCCTCATTGCTTATGACGGTTACTTTGCTGCATACAGTTCCCACCGACTACAAGCTACCAGAATAGTCAGTCGCTTCTCCCAAGGGGAGACGCTGCGCGAACGCTCCAATTCAAAAGTCACTCATTCAAAAGTAAGATCCCATCAATAAATTTAGGGGCTTGTAATAAGGACGTAGTATTCGCGGATCGCTGCGCCAGAGAGAAATACATATTTTTAATTTTTCCATAAATAAATTTAGGGGCTTGTACCTGTTTGTTCTTTTGACTTTTGACTTTTGACTTCCTGTAGGGCGCTCATACCTCTAAAAGTGCTAATTTAGAGATGTTAACTGTTAAAGTTAAAACTTACGTACCATAGCAGTCATAAATTATTGGTGAGAAACGATATCCTCGATGTCTCGCTTGCAGTTGGAGTGTAAAGTCTTATGATTCTCCAGGAGAACAGATGGGATTGCGACATAACCTGACATTATTATTAAATAGTAAAGTAGGTGAATCTTGTGGTAGCTGAGCATAACACCGAACTATCAAGTGCCTACGAACAGCTGCGGCAGTCTGTCGTGCAAATTGAGGGTATCGCCGCCATCCAAGAACGCAACCGTATCGCCTGCGATATCCATGATTCTTTAGGAAATGCGCTGACTGCTCTTAACATTCATTTACAAACTGCGATTGGACTTTGGCACTTAGATCCCACCCAAGCTCAAGAGTTTTTAGCTGATACACAACGACTAGCAACCTCTGCCATCAAGGAAGTTTGCCAATCTGTCAGTAAGCTACGTGACGATGTACTACTAGAAAATTCACTAGAAGCACTACTCAATTCTCTGATTCAGGAGTTTTATCAAACTACGGGCATCTGCGCTTCTACCAAAATTAGCTTGTGTGTTCCTTTACCTGCTGAAGTTGTCAAAACTATCTATCGGATTGTGCAAGAGGCATTGACAAATATCCGTAAATATGCACAACCAACGAGGGTAGAAATTCAGCTACGTGCAACTCAGACAAATCTAGGTCTCATAATCCAAGACAACGGCAAGGGGTTTAAATCTTCAGAAAAAAGGACAGGGTTTGGCATTACAGGGATGCAGGAAAGAGTCGCAGCATTAAAAGGAAATTTTAACATTGAATCCGAACCAGGATCTGGCTGTCGGATAATTGTTGAACTTCCTCTAGTTCAGATTACCCTTTTAGAACACGAAACGCATACAGAACAAAAGAGTGCGATAATACCAGAAAAGACAGAGATCGAATGCCGTAACTACTCAATCCTTTCGTTCAAACAGTACGAGCAACTGAGTCACATTCTCGTAGAACTTATTGGTCCAGTAGCCCCTATATTATTACAAAAAGTTGTAGAAAGATCGCACAGTTTTCAAGAATTAGTCGATAGTTTTTTATGTCATCTTCCTAAGGACAAATGCTGTGATTTTCAGACTAAAGTCAAGTTTCTTTTTGAAAATGATCCCGAAGCTGAAAGTATATCTTTCCCCATGAACGAAGATTTTCTGATTGAATGTGAGCAAGATTTGGCTGATTTAATAGGTCCGATAGCTTCTTTGCTTATCCGAAAAACTCTCACACATTTTCCGCAAATTTCTCGTTTAGAATTTGTGAAAGTCTTGGCATTAGAAATTCGCGATACGCGAAAAGCTTATCAGTTTCAGCGTAAGTATTCGACCCTTAGTTATTAGCAGGCATACTGGTTCCTCAGTTTATCATTATAAGGGAACAATTCTCAAAGACCTACTTCTTATATTCCCCCTGCCCCTGCTAGAATGCTCCCTTGCAGATTGATTATTTTTTTATTTGGAAGTCTCTAATTTATAGTTTTACCATGAACCTCTTTTTGCTCCTTCAGCAAACTGATAGCGATTTCTAAGCTCGATTTCATACGATCAAATGCTGCTGATAAGCCACCAATTTCATCCTTTGACGTTTCCTCGAAGTTAGCACTCATCTCACCATTACTCACTTGTTGAGCAATCTTAGAAATTCTTTTGATTCGCTGAATTATAGCTTTCTTGATTAATAAGTTAGTTAAAATAAATATGAAGGCAAAGATCGCCGACAACATAATCATAACTAGCGAAAAAGTTTGATGAGCATTTGCAAAAACATCTTGAGCTGGAACAGAAATGATTTGAGCTGTATTAATCTGATGTAGTCCCCATCCCATCCCATTGTCTTTTCCATAAGTTGTCAACTGACTCTTCGGTGCCCGATCTGGTGTAGAATGACATCGCAGACAGTCCACTTGTGTAATAGTCAGCGGTCGTGCTATGTAAAATACTTTACCTTGATCTTGGGTACGAAACCCAGAAAGTTGTTTAGTATCTCGTTCCTTACGAAAGCGTGCTATGATTTTTTCTTCAAAATCATCAGCTCGATTTCGTATATTAGTCGGATTAAGTGTTGCTTCTCTGTAAAGATAATTCCTATACTCTTTATTTTTACGTAGAGTCTCAAAAACCTCTGTCGCAGAGAATGCAGGTACTGTTTCTGCAATGAATGCTGGTTCTGTTTCCAATCTTGATGCCAGCAAAGGATTCACACGAGTTTGTGTATAATTTCTGACGGCGCTCATTGTCTGAATAAGAATCCGCGCTTGCGACGTAACTTCATCTTGTGCTTTCTGCTGAAGTACATTTGATAAGGCAACACTGCTCATTGAGATGCTAATTAAAAAAACGAGTAATAAAAGCAAGTTGAACTTAATGCCAATTTTTAAGTTTTTTAACAGATTGTTTAACATAACATTCTCAGCAAGTTTTATACTAGGATGGCTTGATAAGACGACCTTATACAATGATTCTTAACATATATTGACCAATATTGATGTTCAATACATTATAATTTTTAATAGGATATGGTGGCACGATTGCTAACCATAAAAAAATGACTGGGCTTTTCCGTAATTAAAAAGCAAACGAGTAAAACTAGGATAAAATTGTCTCAAACAGCAGAATTTGAAATGGATGGGCAATTCTCACGTCGTTTATTTCTTTTACATCTGCTATTGTTAGCAGTAAGTGGATGTCAATCAACATCAAGCTTTGAAGGGCAGTTAACCATTGGTGTCATTAACTATGGTGGTGGCGAAGAGATAATTGATCGGTTTGCTCACTTCAAAAGCTACTTGGGTGAAAGAACAAAAGCAAATATTCAGCTAGAGCCTACTTTTAATGAGAATAAGGCAATTGAGCGCATTCAAGCTAGCGCTTGGTCATTAGTATTTGCTCCACCAGGTTTAGTAGCAATTGCCGCTCGCTATCAATACATTCCGCTTTTTCCATTACTAGATCTCAACAATCTGCGCTCAGTCTTAGTTGTTCGCCAAGATAGTCCGCTTCATGATTTGAAGCAGCTACAAGCGAAAACAGTTGCTCTGGGCCAACCAGGTTCAGCAACAGGATATTATTTTCCCCTTTATAATCTTTACGGTCTTACATTGGCTGAGATTCTATTTGCTCCCACACCTAAAACAGTTCTAGAATGGGTAGCAGAAGGAAAAGCCATAGCTGGTGCTGTCTCAATGGCAGATTTTAATCTCTACAGTTCACAGTTGAGCCAAACCCAACTCCGTATACTCTACACAGATCCTCACTATGTTCCCTCTGGTTCAGTTTTGATTGGTCCGAGTATAGAACGTAACCGTCAAAACTACATCCGCAAAGTCTTGAGTGAGTTTCCTTCAATGTTAGCTAGTGATGTAGGATATGTACCCAATGGACAACTACCAGATTACCGTTACATGATGTTTGTGGTAGAACATGTGAGAGCAATCGCCGCTCATACCCAAGAGAAACCGACTCAGTTGTTTTGAACTAATCGTCAGGCTAAGATTCCCGACAACTCTTACAGATGCTGTTGGCGAATGGTCGATCTCACCCCGAGAGTCCAACGATTTTATAGACTTTTCGAGACTAAACTAAAAAAAAATACTCTATGTACAGTTGGTAAATACCTCAATTAAAGTGCATGATAAAAGTACGTCAACTGAGTATCTCCAAGGTGGTAGCAGCAACAAAAATTGTTGACGCCATCTAAAATAGGTGGTTTGTTTTTCCTACGTAGTTGAGCATACTCAAGCATGTAACAAACGTATCGGAGATTTTAGATGAAACTGTGGACACCAAAGCAATCGCTCAAAAATGGCAGATTCATTATCCAAAAAGTTCTTGGTGGTGGTGGCTTTGGTGTAACTTATAGCGCAGTAGAGCAGGGCACGGGTAAAATATTTGCTATCAAAACCCTCAATCCGATGCACCAAAGTCAAGGTGACTTCCAAGAAAAACAAGAAAAGTTTGTGAATGAAGCCTTGCGGTTACGAGGTTGTCATCATCCCTATATTGTCAAAGTTCATGAATTGATTCAGGAAGATGAAATGTGGGGGATGGTGATGGAATATATTGACGGAGAAGATTTAGGAGTTTATGTTGATGAACACGGACCATTGTTAGAGTCGGAAGCATTACGCTACATTGACCAAGTGGGACAAGCTTTAGAATATATTCACCAACAAGGTTTTTTACATCGTGATATCAAACCGAGTAATATTATTTTGCGTGTTAGTAAACTTGAAGCAGTATTAATTGACTTTGGTCTAGCCCGTGAATTTACCATAGGTAAAACCTTAAGCATGAGCAATTCAAAAACAGAAGGCTATGCACCAGTAGAACAGTATGAAAGGCTAGGAAGATTTGGAACTTATACTGATGTTTATGCAATAGCTGCAACGTTGTATAGTTTACTGACGACAAGAACTCCCATACCTGCTCATTATCGCAAAGATGGTGATATTCCCTTAAAAGCGCCAAAGCAGTTTAATCACGAGATTAGCGACAAAGTAAATAACGCGATTCTCAAAGGGATGGAGTTGGAACCGCAAGATAGACCCCAGACAGTGTTAGAGTTTAGAGAATTGCTTGGTTTATTCAATGTAGAATCTTCACCAATCAAATTCATCACCACCAAAATGGACTACACTCAACTACGCGATTTACTTGCTGTGGGTAAGTGGCGAGAAGCTGATGGGGAAACAAGGCGAGTGATGCTAGCAGTAGCGGGGAGAGAAGAGGAAGGTTGGCTAGATGAAGAAAGTATTGACAAATTTCCCTGTGAAGACCTGAGGATCATTGACCAACTTTGGGTAAGATACAGTCAGGGAAAATTTGGTTTCTCTGTGCAAAAGCACATTTATCAAAGTTTGGGTGGAAGCAGAAGTTACGACCAAAAAATTTGGGAAGCATTTGGCGATCGCGTAGGCTGGCGTCGAAAGAAGTGGTTGTACTACACTGACTTGACTTTTGATCTTGCAGCACTTGAAGCTCACCTCCCAGCCTCAGCCTTTTGTTTAGAGTTGGGGAATGGTTGTTTTGGTGTTTGGGGAGTGTTGGTATCTTTTCTCGCGTCGAGACTTGTAGGATGTAACATATAAAGCTTACAGATTTTTGTGAAGATTTGTAAGTTCACTCTCCAGCTCCCCAACTTCTTAAAGAGTCGGGGATCTTGTTGCTCACGAATTGGAGGCTAAGAATTACTATAATCAAAAATTAATACCGTAAAAATACATATAATAAATACCAAATGCCTGCTAAAGTTACCCTCACGATTACCCAAGGCAAATCACGAGGACAACAATATACCTTCGATTCTCGTACCACCTGTATTATCGGCAGGTCAAAGGACTGTAACCTTCAATTACCAGATGATGAAAACCATCGTACCATTTCTCGGTATCACTGTTTATTAGATATCAACCCACCAGCAATTCGAGTCCGTGATTTTGGGAGTAGAAATGGTACATATGTTAACAGACAAAAAATTGGACAACGCCAAGAACATCAAACTCCAGAAGAAGGAGCTAAGTTGCAATTTACAGAGTATGATTTGCAAGATGGGGATGAAATTCAACTAAGCAATACAGTATTTGTAGTGAGTATTGAGACTGAATTACAATCTCTTCATCTCCCTAATTTAATTGTACCAACAATTAAGACTAATCATCAAAGTCAAGAGCCAAATCATCAAAGACTTAATTTACTGGAATATGTCAAACGCTTGTTAGGTTTAGCAGAACGTGGCGACGAAAATTTAATAGCAATTCGTGGTTATAGCATTGTAAAAATATTAGGAAAAGGTGGTTTTGGCGAAGTTTATTTAGCACAGCATAATCAAACAGGAAATTGTGTTGCCCTTAAGGTCATGCTACCTACGGTTGTAGCTAATGATAGGGTTGTACAAATGTTTATGCGGGAGACAGAAAATACTAAAGCATTGCGACATGAAAATGTGGTAAGATTGCTAGATTATGGTTACTCAGAAAATACTTTCTTTTTTACAATGGAGTATTGTGAAAGGGGTTCTGTTGCAGATTTGATAGAGCAACAAGGTGGAAGAGTATCGGTAAATATTGCTGTACCCATTATTCTCCAAGTTTTAAACGGTTTAGAATATGCCCATAATGCAGAAATTCCTAACGTTAAATTGGGTACTGGTGGATTTGGTAAAGGTAGAGGTTTAGTTCACCGTGACCTAAAACCAAGTAATCTTTTCTTGTGCAATGTGAATGGTAAAATAGTAGTTCAAATTGGAGATTATGGTTTAGCAAAAGCGTTTGATTTAGCAGGTTTAAGCGGTCAAACTTTAACTGGTACTAAGGCTGGTACTCCTGTTTTAATGTGTCGCCAGCAACTACTTAATTATAAGTATGTCCAACCAGAGGTTGATGTGTGGGCTGCTGCTGCATGTCTATATTTTATGATCACCGGAAGATACCCACGTAATTTTACTAGTGGTGATCGATTTTTAGCAGTTTTACAAAATGATCCCGTACCCATTCGCCAGCGCGATGCAAGTATACTGGAACGACTGGCAGAAGTGATTGATTTAGCCTTGGTGGAAAAGCCTGAAATTTATTTTAAGAGTGCAAATGAATTGAAACAAGCTTTATTGAATCTGTTTTAGTAAAGCGTTGCTTAACAGGGCTATTTCATTCTATATGCGATAGAGCAAAGTCCTTCAACCTTTCTAATGGCAATCCGGTATCTGTTGGATAAACATTTTAATCAAGCATAAAATTGAAAGCATGAACTTATTCGGGGGTGCGTAAGCGAAGCTCGCCGCAGGCATCACGTCCTGATATTGTTGATAAATTGAGCGTTCTGACTCCTCGGGAAAGAGATGTGTTACGCTGGATTGGAATCGGTGCTACCAATCGCCAAATTGGAGCAATTACAACTATATATATATTGGAAACAACAGTCAAAACCCACGTTACCCACCTACTGAATCGGTTAAACTTGAAGAACTAATCGTAGCTAGCAATTTACGCAAATTCAGTTTCTGATGATGTAATCTGAGACAACTCACTACAAGTGGAGAGTGGTGTATTGCTTGAAGGCTTTGCCTGTTGTCTTTAGAAGCGGACTCTGGTGGTGTAAGCTGGTACGAAGTGAAATAGCAAGAGATGGTTAAAATAGTGTCTTATGTCGATTATTGCTCTTAGAGCATGGTATCTTGAAAAGTATGAGCCAATGCCAGAACTGGAAAAACGTGCGCCAGATATTCGCCTTAGTAAAAAAAGCTTACTGAAATCGGCACTAAGAGCGGACTTCTTGGAAGAAAGTGAAGACGTAAAAAATTCAACTTGGTTTAGGCACTACCTAGAAGGAGAAAATGTTGAATTTTATATTGAGGGCAGTGGTGGCTATTGCGTAGCTAACATTGACTTAATCAGTCATGAAATTTATTTTACCAAGCTAGCATTATTAGCGCAATTAGAACCAACAATTTTTTTGTGTCATCAAACTGAGTTTATCACAGCAAGCAATACTTTACGAGAGGAACTAGTTCATAGTCTCGAAATTTTGAACTTGCGATCGCGTTTACCTTTAAAATTAATAGAATCCTACCGTGCCAAGGATGCTCCTCTGCGATTGGGAAGTTCCATAATGCGAAAAATTCGGAGGAGTTTATTATTTATTGCTGACGCCACACCGATTGCTGTTCTTGACGGGAAAGAAACTTCCCAACTTCTCCCTAGTCCTCATGTTTGTGTTGAAATTGGCTATGCTATTCAAAGCAAACGCCCCGAGCAAATTTTACTAGCGCAAATGCTGCGATTGGATTTATCAGGGCAGTTTCCCTTTGATCTACCACCAACCCAAATTCTGCAATTTCAAGACAGTACGGAACTCAGTAAAATCTTACTCCAAGTCCTTGAAATTCAACTAATGCGATTTAAATTATTTTTTTGAAATTCTGGGATTGATTTCGGGCTATTTTGCTCTGAGGTTAATATACTTAAACAGTTACATCTTTATGATCAATCTAACTTCATTCGTGCTGGAATCAAGTATTACTCAGAAAATAAGTGATCAATATCTCTTGAATGATGGAGAATTCTAACAACTTCAATCCCATCATCAAGCTTGATATAAAACACAATATAAGGCTTTACAGGAAAACTCCTGAGTTGATCGCGTAAATCTTCTCTCATTTTTCCAATATCTGGAAACTGAGCTATAATTGGCAACCGATTTAAGATTTTAGCAATTTGCAGATCCGCTGCAATTTGATTATTTTGGGCAAGATAAACCCAGATATCCTCCAAATCTTGTTCTGCAAGTTGAGAAATTTTGTAACGATTCATGGAGCTTCTTCAAGGTTAAGTTTGCGTCGTCCTCGTTCTTTAATGGTTTGCAGCAAACTTGGTAAAGACTCGTCATCATATTCTCTATATTGTCCATTCTGTAACTGTTCTACACCTATAGCGATATCGCGCTGTAGTGCTTCTAACTTGAGTTTGCGTACTTCTGCTTCCGAACTTTCTAAGCGTCGCATCATCTCCTGAAAGCTGCTCGCATCTTGAATGACAATTTCTGCTTTGCCATTAACTGTAAGTATCAGTGGGGATTTTGTCGCTTTAATTTGTTCGATAAACTGTTTGACGTTGCGTTTGAAGTCTGTAAGGGGGTGAATATTTTCGAGGTTAATCATAATAATGAAGTATTTAATTCAGTATGGAATTAAGTCCTAATTAGGTATTTTAATCGATTCTACTCCAAGTGCGATCGCTTCCTTGACCCCTTTGAGTAAGGAAGCATCAAATTCAGTCCCTTGTGTTAACTCAGGAATTTATGGGAAAAAGCTAATATAAGTAAAGATTCTAGGAGACTTTGCATGACATTTACACAAATCTCTGCCCAAGACATGTTTCGGGCAGCTTATGAGAACCGTTATACTTGGGACAAGAACTTTCCCGGTTACACTGCTGATATCACCTACAAACAGGATGGTCAAGTGTTTACAGGTAAAGTTCAGGTTAACTCTGAACTCAAGGCGGAAGTATTTGAGGTAGATGACGAGGAAGCGAAGCAGGTAGTTAACAATCAGTTATGGGAAATAGCAGTTCACCGTATCCGTCGCAGTTTTGAAGATACTCATGGTGCAAACACTTTTAAATATGGTGCTACAGACGAAACTGGTGCAGTTGAGATTTTTATAGGCGGTAAGTCTGAAGGCGATGGCTACAAAGTCCGTAATAATGAGGTGTGTCTAGTTCACCGCCATATCCACGGTATTGTTGTTACTGTGAATACGAGCAGTAGTCACGACACAGGAGAAGGATATCTGTCCCACCGCTACGACTCAGTCTACCACGACCCAAAAACGGGTGAACAAAAGGGAGGAAGAAGCGAATTTGAAGATGAGTACGAAAAGGTTGGTGACTATTTCATTCTCAATCGTCGGTTAGTTCGTACTGAAACAGAAGGAAAACAGTCAACTCAAGAATTGATCTTCTCGAACATTAAGTTGGAGAATTGCTAATTGGGGAGTTGGTAATTGGTAATTGGGAAACAGATCGTTATCTTTCCAGTACCCATTACCTATTACCAGCCCTAACTATATAACTCGCAACTTACGTTATTTAATATAAAAATTATATTTGTGTTTTTCCGCTTCGTCTTCCAAATTGACATATTGTGAAGTTGATAAAGGTGGGAAAAAGTATGGCTGTAATTGACTTAAAGCTTCACAAGATAAGAGTGGGAAAGGTTTTCTTTCTGGTGTATCATCCCATCCGATAATGAGGACACCACCTTTACGTAAAGACTTGTAGCATCCGGTGAATGCTTTTTCAACTTCTTCTCTCTCATTCAAGCCCCACCCAAAAACTCCATTACAAATGATTAAATCTAAATCGTTTTCTGGGAAATAAAGATTTAAATCACCCAAAGAGCCGACAATATGTTTTTTAGCTCCATAAATTTTCTTCATGGGGTTAATATCAATTGTCCAATAGTCTTTTTGTCTAAACCATTTCTCATAATGTTTGGTGTAAGAACCACACCCAACAAATAACACTTTCGTAAATTCTTGTTTATCAACAAAATAGGGAATAATTTTTTGTTCCAATATATAACGGTCTTGATTAACTATGGGCATCTCTAAACCCATAATTGTGTGAGTGACAACTTTTAATCCCCGCCAAATCATACTTGGATTACTTAACATGGTAGTATTTATTCGTAGAACTTATGTTCTTTTGACACATAAGGCTTTCAGTCTAAAAGATTTAGGTTAAAAAAAAGTAAAGAAAAAGTTAATGTTGTTTGAACGCCAGATGCCCGACTTCTTAAAGAAATAGAGCATCTGTGTCTTAGCTCTTCTATTTTTAAGGATTAATCTCTACAGTAGTCCAAGCTTCAGATTCGTACAAATATAGCCAGCGATTTTGGGGATCGCCGCGTAATTCCAAATGATCGACTTTTACAGGGTCAAGTAACAATAGACTAAAGTTTGGTAATGGAGTTGCTGGATCGGGAGGCGACGGGGAAAAACCTTCTGAATTGGCTCTGGTTTCACCAGGATGAGGCCAAGCAAATTGTAACCGGGCATTATCGGAAATGTCTTTCCAGGTGGACTGACGGGCGCTTTGGAATTCTGAGTCAGGACAATCGGCGTTGATCGCATTCAACTTTCCCGCCAACCGAAATTGTTCACGGGTGGTGGTAAAATACCAGCAAACCTCTCCCCAAGGTTGATGCTGTATCTGCTCAAATTTATCACTCCGTGTATCGATAGTAATTTTCAGCTGGTTGGTTTCACCCTGAAAACCGCGAAAGACGACAGTACGATTTGCAGGGCGTCCATCAGCTTGAACGGTGGCGAGTTGAAAATAGCGGGAATCAGATTGACTGTGGTTGCCATCAAGCGCACGGGCGAGGGGCGATCGCCAAGGCGCAACGTTAGTCCCTAACCCAGATTCAGACATAACTGATTCAGTATATAAAACAAGACATTTGTAATTATATACTTTTCCATCAATTTGTTCGTAACGAGAATCGCCATAAAAAGCCAATGTCACTGGCGACTCCCAATAGCTAGCGCAAATCTGACAATTTTTCAACTTTGACCCTCACAGCGACTTGGCGTATAGTCATAATCTGTCTGTGAGCAACAAGGCTTGATGTCATTTATGGTTCGAGAACTTGAACGAAAACTCAACAGAGGTGCATTTCCAGAAACTGCCCCCGCTGCCAATCCCGTGTTTTTCAGAACATACAGCCGTCTGACAAAGAAAACAAGGAGAGAGACATGGGAGCAGGTTTGCGATCGCACTCTCTCTAGTTTGATAGACTTAGGGAAGCTACTACCACATGAAGCTGAGATTGTAGAACGGATGCAGCGAAACTTAAAAGCGTTGCCTAGTGGTCGTTGGTTGTGGGTAGGTGGTACAGATTGGATAGCCAAACCAAAAAACTTTTCTGGGGCTTATAATTGCACCTCTACCAACCTCCAAGACTGGAGTGCATTTGGATTGATGATGGATTTGGCTATGATGGGCTGTGGCACTGGATCAGTGATAGAGCCAAAATATATCAACCAACTGCCACCAATACGCAATCGCCTTTATGTACAAATGCAGGGTGAGATTGGCACAATTCCCGACCAAAAGCGAGTTGAGGAGACACAAGTTAATATATTCGGGAATCGCGTGACTATTGACGTTGGCGATAGCCGTCAAGGTTGGGTGCGATCATATCAAAGCCTGTTAGAACTCTCAACAGATGAAAGATTTTCGGGAGTTGTTCAAGTTTTAGTCGATCTCAGCAATGTACGTCAAGCGGGAGAAATTCTCAAAGGCTTTGGAGGAGTTGCTAATCCTGTAAAATTGCCTGGACTTTACCAACGCTGTGTCTCTATCCTTAATAAAGCCTTTGGACGACAATTAAATTCAGTAGAATGCTGTTTATTGATTGATGAAGCTGCTGTGACGATTGTTGCTGGCAATATTAGAAGAAGTGCGGGGATTCGTCAATTTGACTCAGATGATGAATTAGGAGCCATTGCCAAAGATAATTTATGGCAACAAGATGCTCAGGGAAACTGGCGAATTGATCCAGAACGTGATGCATTAAGAATGGCAAATCATAGCAGAGTATTCCACCATAAACCAACTTTAGAAGAATGTGTTAATGCTGTCCGCAAACAATATTACAGTGGTGAAGGTGCCATTCAATGGGCTGGGGAAGCTTTAGCTAGAGCCAATTGTGACCTTTTACAAAATCATGAACTCAAAGTTGACTTTATCAACGCTTATAATCAGGGTAAAGGTAAAGATTGGTTCACTGAACATTATCCACAAATGCCGGACAGTGAGCTAGAGCATCGTCTGGCTCGTTTTGGTTTAAACCCGTGTGGTAGATAATTTTGCCTCACGTTAAAAACTGGAGAAATTCGGTGAACCCTGAGAAGAGATTTACTAAAAAGCTTGAAAGGTTTAATAAAAACAACATTATTAGGAAATCTGGGAATACCGAGGTAATCAAAGGAAATAAAGCACCTTTGACACCGTACAGACTAGAGAGTGAACCTTTTTGAACTAGCAGTTTATCTGTTTAAAAAGAATACAATCTGGGTTTTACCCCCGTTACTAAAAACGGCTCCACGAGTCTCCAGCTACTAATGATAATTTCAATTGTTAGTAGAAAATATAGTCGGATCTACGGGGAAAGAACAACTCGTAGAACTAGAGGATAAAAAGCCTCTAGGGTAACAAAAATGGAAATCATCGGCTCTAACTTTCACTGTAATTTGGCAGAAGTCCACCTCAATCTCATCGATCCGCATAACTATAAAGAACAGGAAGAAGCGTTTACGGCTGGTGCCTTATCTGTAGCGGCACTTTTACATCACAAATTTATTGAACCCCGTTATCAGTACAGTCGGGAATTAGATCCGATTGTGGGCGTTTCCTTCACTGGTTTATTCGATTTCTTTGTCCACGCTTTTGGGGTAGATTGGTTACGATGGTGGGCAGAGGGAAGACCTGAAACTTCCCAAGGATTGAGTTTTAAGCGTCAGGAAGAAGAATATCTGAGTTTTTGGAAAGATGTTGTGCATCGCGTTGTCTGGGATTACTGCGATCGCCATAATCTCAAGCATCCAAATCGCTGCACCACAGTCCAACCTAGTGGCACTAAGTCCTTATTAACTGGTGCTAGTCCTGGATGGCATCCTCCCAAAGCACAAAGGTTTATTCGTCGGATTACCTTCGGTAAAAATGACCCCGTGGCTTTAGCCTGTATTGAATACGGCTACAATGTAATTCCTTCGCAATCTGATAAGGATGAAAACGGTAATCTTTTAGATAACCCCTATTCTGAGTTGTGTTCGGAATGGTTGATCGAAATCCCGGTAGAAGTTTCTTGGGCAAATTTACCTGGCGCGTCGGAGATTGATATTTCCAAATTTGACGCTTGCACCCAATTCGACTTTTACCACCAGGTGTTTAAACACTATGCGACTCATAACGTTTCAGCAACAATAGAAATGCGAGAAGCGGATGTCGAACCACTAGGAAAGCGCATTTATCAAACGATCAAAGATGATCAAGGATACATCTCAGCTGCACTTTTGGCAAGATTTGATGACCATCAGTCTTTCCCACGCTTGCCTTTTGAACCTGTGAGCAAGGAGAATTATGACCAACTTGTGAAAGAAGTTTTACAGCGTCGTCAGACAGATGATTTTGAGGCAGCGTTGACTTCGTATGACTCTGGGATCTTAACAGAAGCAGGTCCTTCAGGCTGTGATTCTGATAAATGCCTGTTCCCTGAATAGCAGTTAGCCAAAAGCTGATGGCTTATACCTACATACAAGGTAGTTCAGTACGTTACGATCTGTAAATAAACTGTAAGCATTTAGCCTGTAGTGTCCAGCTATTAATGTCCATGACTTGTAAAAGATATGTTTACAATTCATGCCTTCAGGGTTAATGGCTAAATGCTTACAATCAAGCACAACTACAAGACAGCATTTTCAGGAGATCCTTTATGTTTGTTGATGAACTGACACCAATATTTAAACAACTCACCCAGCACCCAGTCTCTTTTATGGGTGGTTTTCTCTCAGGTGTACTTCGGCTTCACTTAAATGACGATCCCGTCAAAAGCTGGCTTTCTCAGCAGCTTGGTTCATACAGCTACACTACCGCCACCACTGGCACACGTAATAGCACAAGTAGTCCGCAATCGATTGTAATTGATTGATTGATTACCACTCAGCAGTCGTACCGTCAGGAGTCAGGATATTAATATATTGAGACTCCTGACTACTGAATACGGCATGTATAGATATTGGGGCCTCGTCTTCCGGACATCCGATGTGGAATACAAGTGCCTCTCTTTACATATGGAAAGAGAGGCACTTGTTAGTAGGTTTCGCAGCATCTCAACATTATTTAGGTTTTTTCCCATAGCCTACTTAATAGGTAGAATGATGTGAAAAAGGTAAATAAAGCCACCATACCCTGCACCGAAGCCGTGACGCTCGTACCCCTTCTCTCTAAGCAAGCTACGCATGATTGTGTCTTTCCGAGTGAGAAGACAATTCCTGATCGCGCGGCAGCGATCAGGAATTGTCACGCTTGCTGAGAGCGGAGGGGTACGTCGTTCAAGGCAGCGTCTAGAAAGAGTGAGTAGATCGCACTCGCCGTCTCTAGCGGGCGTTAGCCCCCTGTAGCGTTGCTCACCGCTGCGCGCCTACAGAATTGCTTATTGCCTGCAACTCAAGCTTTTTTCATTTCATATAGCACGAAAATTTATCTATGTCAATACATAAATCCGATTAGCATAAAAGATATTATA
>JAQYWN010000441.1 GCA_029379265.1 Rhizonema sp. NSF051 | reverse complement strand
GGGTTGGGGGTGGGGTTCTTTTATTATGGGTGATTTGACGGACATCATATAATATCATTTCATTGTTTTCAACTTCCAAAGAAGTTTAATGGTTAGACTTTTGAAAGCCTCGCACTGATTTCATTCTACACCCCTAATTCTAAGCAGAGCTGTTTCATTCCCTAAAAAGCCTATCGTGTCAAGCGTTGTAGCTATCAAAAAATGGGGACAAAATTGATGGATGGTTAAAAAACAAATGTTTCATTTTCGTTTGCTTGCGTTATGCTAATTTTCAGAACCAACGGTAGAGAAAAAAGCGGGAGCAAAATAGATAAAACTAGCTTATGCAAGACTCTAAACAAGAAATAAATGCCAGAGCTTCTCTAGATTTGGAACAGCGAAGGAATTGGTATTCTCCCGTTGCTGATATTTATTACAACGCCAGAGCAAAATATCCAAAGGAACTGATCGAGCGGTCCGTCGTTTTAGCCCAACTTTCCTCAGATGCATCGATTCTTGAGGTCGGTTGTGGTCCAGGAAATGCGACGATACCTTTTGCTCAATTTGGTTTTTCAATGACGTGTCTTGAGCCAAACCAGGATTTTTGTCGTTTGGCACAACGCAACTGTGCAACCTATCCAAACGTTGCAATCCACAACACCTCATTTGAGGAGTGGGTAGTGGAAGCAAAACAGTTCAATGCCGTTCTCTGTGCTAATGCCTTTCACTGGATACCGTCAGAGATTCGGTATGCCAAGGCAGCGACGGCATTACGCGACAACGGGTTTCTCATTCTGCTATGGAATCTGACCCCTGAACCGAAATACGAAGTTTACCAAGCGATCTTTGAAGTGTGTCAAGCTTATGCTCCCTCACTTGTCCGGTATGAAGGTGCGGAAACTCAAGCGGAAATTTTGAGAGGGTTTGAACAAGACATTCTAGACTCTGGTTATTTTCAGGAGTTGGTGACTGAGCAAATGGCGTGTGAGGTTACGTACAGCATCGATGACTACCTCAAGCTATTAAGTACCTTCGGGAGACTGGAGTCAAAGGCGAAGGAGTTGCTATTTGCAGGATTGCGGGAAAAGCTGAGGAACTTTGGAGACAGTGTACACCTCTCGTTTCTTTCTGCTGTTCACGTTGCCCGAAAATATGAATAAGCTGTTGAATTCGTTACGTAATGACGCAGTAGAACAAGTCATTGGAGCGGACGTGCAAGGTCTTTCCGTTGCTATTTACTGTTTTCTTCCTCTATACTTTTACGCATTTCTACAAATTGTTTACCAGCATCTGTTATTTTCACGTATGTAGAAAGATTAGTACCTTCATAGGGAATATCACGAATTCTTCCTGCGTCTATATAACCTATATCTCGAAGGTGATAAACATCTCTTTCTAAAACTTCACTCATTTGATAAGGACCATAGCTATTCGATGCCAGTTTTTTGAGAGTCTCGTACATTTGTTTAGGTACCGCCAACACATAATACTTATCAATTCTTGTCTTGTTTGTTGCCACTTTCTTGTTGATTGAATTAAGCTTTGTTTCCAGCCTACCTCGATCAAAAGTTAATAAAAGAACATCTTCAATTTTCGGAAAGAGAAATAGTAAAAAGGCAATAGCAATAATTGCTACTACAATTAGCTCGGAAGCTTGTCTGGAAATGAGCATGTATAACAAAATTGCTTCGATAATAGTAATACTGATAAACGCAGCCCACCATTTTACTGAGTAATCTTTATTCATATTTTTTCTCCAAATAACTCTCAATAGAAAGCCTTGTTTTAGGTGAACTCAATTATAATGAGTCTTCTCAAAAGGTTTCTTGCTTAAAAAAACACTTTTGGCAATAAAATCAAATTAAATATATTGATTCCTTGATACAGTAAAGCTCTCCGACAACTCTTACGAAGTTGGGGAGCTTTGACAGGGGTGGGCAATGCGTAACACTAGTAAATATAGACATGGGTTAAGGCGTATTCCCTACTAGAAAAAATAGAAGATGGTTCACGACTCCTGCATTGAAGGGTTAGAGAAGTCGCCGGATGCTCTGGAAAACACATAATTAAAGTTAGGAAATTGTAACCATTAAGGTGTAAAGTCAGAATACGGCTGTGACTGAGCCAAAAAATATCGTTAAATATCCCTACACCTCCTCCTCAGTCAAAAAAGGCGATCGCCTAAAACGCTCTTTCTCAAGGAAACTGTTATGACAGCAACATCCTCGCTCAACTCCCCCGCATTGGTAGAACTCAGATCGGGATTACCAAATATTTGCGGTTGGGAAGCCGATATCAGGGCGGTGGTTCAGCAAAATCACCCCGTATTTTTGCCTAAAACAAATCTTCGCTTAGAAAATATAAAAGCTGGGTTTGCCTGTGCCCTCCACATGCATCAACCCACAATCCCAGCAGGTGCAAACGGCGAACTCATCAGCAATCTTCAGTATATGTTTGAACATCCAAATGTTGGGGATAACCATAACGCCGAAGCTTTTGCGTGGTGCTACAGTCGTATGGGCGATTTTATTCCTCAACTGATTTCTGAAGGTTGCAATCCTCGGATTATGCTCGAATATTCAGGTAATCTGTTGTGGGGATTGCAGCAAATGGGACGCGACGACATCCTCAACAATCTTAAGCGTATTATCTGTGATCCTCAGTATCAGCCTTACGTAGAAGTACTTGGGACGATGTGGAGTCATGCGGTTGTTCCTTCCACCCCAATTCCCGATATAAAACTTCATATCCAAGCGTGGCAACATTACTTTGCCGCCATTTTTGGCTATGATGCCCTCAAGCGAGTGAAAGGCTTTTCTCCCCCAGAAATGCATTTGCCTAATCACCCAGATACTCTATTTGAATATATCAAAGCTCTCACTGAATGCGGGTATCGTTGGTTGATGGTGCAAGAACATTCAGTAGAGCGTCTGGATGGTTCCGGGCTATACCATGATGATAAATATATCCCGAACCGTTTGATTGCCCGCAATTCTCAAGGTGAAACTATCAGCATTACAGCATTAATCAAAACTCAGGGTTCGGATACCAAACTAGTCGCTCAAATGCAACCGTATTTTGAAGCAAAAGGACGGGGTAAGCAGCAAATTGGGAATGTGAGTGTTCCCTCATTAGTAACTCAAATTGCCGATGGGGAGAATGGCGGCGTGATGATGAACGAATATCCCCGCGATTTAGTGAGAGTGTGGCATCAAATCCGCGACGAGAGTGGTGGTACTGGTGTAGTCGGGCTCAACGGGACTGAATATCTGGAACTGATTGAAGCGGCAGGTGTGAATCCAGATGATTATCCCCCATGTCAGGCAGTTAATCAACACAAAATTTGGCAGCAAGTTGACTTAGATAATGTGACTTCAGATGCAGTAGAAAAGGCGATCGCTTCAATAAAAGAAACCGATCATCAATTCCACATGGATGGTGCTTCTTGGACAAATGATTTGAGTTGGGTGAAAGGCTATGAAAATGTCTTAACTCCAATGAAGAAACTCAGCGTCTTGTTTCACGAAAAATATGACTCTTTGGTACAGCAAGATCCTTCAGTAACTCAGCGTTCTAACTACCAAGAAGCATTACTGTATAACTTACTACTCCAAACAAGCTGTTTCCGGTACTGGGGACAAGGAACTTGGACAGACTACGCTCAAGAACTCTATCGACGTGGAGAGGCTTTGCTAAAATGAACCAGATTTTAACTGAATAATACTACTTGTGAGCGGTGCCCATCACCGTTTCAAACTGCCACAAGTCACCTCGTCACTCGAAGAACTACGGCTGAAATTGGGCTGATTAGCTACTAATACCACATTCCCAAGCTTATCCATAACCCACCCTTTTGCTTCTACTATTGGGGAGTATGGAAGAGCGGCGGCAACATTTGCTTTGATCTGCGGGAAGTTACCGCGTTCTTGCAAAGGAGCATTGGGAAGTGGGATATTTTGAGCCGAATAGCTTCTAACATCAGGAGAGCGAAAATCTTGCATGACAACTTGACCGAGAAGCGTTTGTCTTGGATATTCTGGTATACCACCCCGTCCGGTGACAACAAAACGAGCGTCGCGATCAGCTGGACAGCCTGCGATGATTTGGTCTGCCGGGTCAATTATAGCAAAAGGTAATTGAGTTAATCCAGCAGTTGGGTCAATTTCTGGGACAAACAAATTGACTGTACCATTGATGCCAAATTGAGAACTGGCGGTAATGTCACTCAAAGCGGTAGTTTGGGGGCGGTATTGTATCCCATAGATACCATTGGTAGTGATGTTAATGTTGCCGCCTCTCCCCCGATAGGCATTAGCGGTAATGTCGCTATTTTCAAGAGGAACGCCGAGCACAAATCCTGCATTGATGTTGATATTACCACCATCACCACCTGCGTTTTCTAGTCCTGCACTGGTTGAGATATTGCTGAAGTTGCGCAACAGCAAGAAATTAGGCGCTGTTATAATGAGATTTCCACCGTTCCCTGATTGGCTAGTGGCTCGGATTTGAGAGCGATCGCGAATCAATAGTTGTGGTGCATTAATCGTCAAGTCGCCTGCTGAAGTTGCACCAAAACTACTCGTGGATACTTGTGCCCCATCAGCCACAGTCAGACGCCCAGTGTCAACGAGCAAATTACCCCCATTCCCACTGGCTCCAATATCTGCTGAGGTATTCAAACTGCTAGGATATTGACCATCTGGCGAGGTGCCAATCAGTTCTACCTGATGAGCCTTCACCGCCAAGGTTCCTCCATTTCCATTGCCAAAGACACCAGATGTTACCACTGCCCCGGAGCGGACTATCAGGCTGTCAGTTTCAACGCTCAAATTTCCTGCGTTCCCCGTCGCTCCTGAGTTGAGCGCTGAGAACAAACCGCTAGAAAACTGGTCGTCAAAGGAAGTGCCAATCAGTTCTACCTGATGAGCCTTCACCGCCAAGGTTCCTCCATTTCCATTGCCGAAGACAGCAGTTGATATTTCTGCCCCAGAGCTGACTACGAGGCTGTCAGTATCGACGCTCAAATTTCCTACCTGCCCCGTAGCTCCTCGGTTGAGCGCTGAGAACAAACCGCTAGGCAACGTACCGTCACCGGAGGTGCCAATCAGTTCTACCTGATGAGCCTTCACCGCCAAGGTTCCTCCATTTCCATTGCCGAAGACACCAGCTGATACCTCTGCCCCGGAGCGGACTACGAGGCTGTCAGTTTCAACGCTCAAATTTCCTGCTTTCCCCGTCGCTCCTGAGTTGAGTGTTGAGAACAAACCGCTAGAAAACTGGCCGTCACCGGAGGTGCCAATTAGTTCTACCTGCTGAGCCTTCACCGCCAAGGTTCCTCCATTTCCAATTGCCGAGGACACCAGCTGATACCCGTGCCCCATCGCTGAGAGTTAAAGAGCGAGTGTTGATATTGATATCACCTCCATTACCCTCTGCCCCAAAAGCTATAGAGCTAAAAATACCAGTACTAGTACCTGTAAGCGACACAGCATCGCGGGCATTAATGTTAATCTGACCCCCATTCCCTTTTGCGAAGGTTGTAGCTGTTAGGAAAGCACCACTATCGAAAGACAGCGATTGGGCTGTAACATTAATGTTGCCTGCATTCCCAAATCCATTAGGAAATGTACTGCTCTGAATGGTGGCATTATTAGCAACAGAAATTGCATTATTCGCTATCAAAGTGATGTTGCCAGAATTACCAGCACCAGAAGAAGAACTCAGCAAGCCAGAGGGCGGCAGTATAATATTACTTCTCGAGTCGAGCAAGATATCCCCACCCCTGCCAACGGTGCTACTAGTATCAATTGAGTTCACTTGAATGTTGCCAGTTGATAAGGCTTTGGGCTGATACTGATTTGTTAACAATACCTGTCCATTCGGAGCGCTGACAGTAATGCTGCCTATGGTGATGTTCGCACTTGTTGCCACAGTGGTGTTCTCAACAGGGGTCAATGTTGTGTAATTACTGCCACTAGTTCCTGAGTTTACTACAGCAGTGGTACCTGCCCTTAGATCTAAAGTTGGTCGAGCCGTCCCATTAACGACAACAGGCGTACCATCTGACAGAGTGACATTGGCCTGTATCGGTATGGTAGTTGGGTTAATTGTATTTCCAGTTGTATCTGCACCTGTAATCGTAATATTATTAATATTGATTGCACCCCCTGCCAAAATATGCAGAGAAGTCCCAGAGTATGTGTCGAAAGTGACATCGCCACTTGCTTGAATTATGGGGTCATTAGGACTGACTAAGTTTCCCAAGTTGCCATCAGGTTGCTTGATGCTAAAACTACCACCGACTGTGAAGCGAGCATCGCCAAGCACGGGATTAAATGACTCTAACACCAGATCGCCACCCGCATTGAAGCTACTATTTGGGTGGTTGAGGGCAGAGATATTAACAGTTTTATTCCCCTGCAAGTGCAAGTTCCGTCCCGCTGTGGCAATGAATGGTTTATTCGTACTATCTCGTATATTTACCGTATCACCAACTACATTTATATTTTGACCCGCTCCCAGTTGAGCTTGCAAATTTAAATTGCCACCAATCAGATTTAAATCTTGTCCAACTGATAAATTTCCTTCGCTGCGAATTCTTCCTTCTGGATCAATAGCTCCATATTGTAAACCCGGAGTGACATTTATCTTCAGTAGCGGCGGCGTTGTTGGGTTATTGGCACTAAAAGTGTATTTGTCAAAATTTATACGATTTGCTGTAGTTGCCGTGAACGAGCCACGTAGATCTAGCCTTGCATTGGCACCAAAAATAATGCCGTTGGGATTCATGAAAAATAGGTTCGCACCACCATTAACTCCTAAGGTGCCGAATATCCGTGAGATATTACTTCCTGTTACCCGAGTGAAGATGTTGGTAACGCCATTAGGAGGAGCAAAATAAACTTGCTGTCCGTTGTTGACATTGAATTCGCGAAAACTATGGAAGAGGGCATCCGTCACAGGTTAAACTGATTGAAGATTTGTCAATATATCTAATGGATGATA
>JAQYWN010000440.1 GCA_029379265.1 Rhizonema sp. NSF051 | reverse complement strand
ATGCAGGATTATTAGAAATAACTCTCTATTTAAAAATACTCCTATTATAATGGTTACAGGCAATAAGGGAATTGTTGATAAAGTAAAAGCCAGATTGGTAGGGTGTTCAGGATATCTGACGAAGCCTTTCAGTCGTGCAGATTTATTGAAAATGGTGTTTATGCATTTAATTTAATTGCTCGCTAATAGCTAAGTGAGTCGGCAATTAAAAAAATAATTATGTAAAGAAAAGTAAAAGTAATAAAATTAGCCCTTAGTAAGCGCTTAAGCACTAAAGTGCTTACTACAAACTTTCATTTATTTATGCCGACTTACTTAATGACGTAAGTTGCTATGACCGCTACCTTGAAATTAAAAATGAAAACTGCTTGAATAGGAAGTAATCAGCAACGCGCCAATAGTAACTTTATTTACCCGCTCCAATTACTAGTTATATAGACGAATATTTCACAATTATGATAGGACTGCGATAAAATAGACGATGCATTATGATTTAAGCTGATTATTTGGCACAACCACACACAATCCATGCGTATTTCTCTTAAATGGTTGCAGGAACTCGTAGAATTAAAACCCAGCCCGGAAGAGTTGGCAGAATCGCTGACAATGGCTGGTTTTGAAGTGGAAGACATTGAAGATCGTCGCGCTTGGGCAGCTGGTGTTGTTGTTGGGAAAGTGTTAGAACGCCAACCTCACCCCAATGCTGATAAACTGAGTGTTTGCCAAGTTGATATCGGTACAGGAGAGACTTTAAATATTGTCTGTGGAGCTTCCAATGTCCGATCTGATATTTATGTACCAGTAGCAACTGTCGGTACTTTCCTACCCAGCATTAATTTAAAAATCAAACCCGCAAAACTCCGAGGGGTGCCATCTCATGGTATGATTTGTTCATTAAAGGAACTTGGTTGCGAAAGTGATGTAGACGGTATTCATATTTTTACTAACGAAAATCTGCAACTAGGGAGCGATGTTCGACCGCTTTTAGGTTTAGACGATGTAATTTTAGACTTGACTGCGACTGCCAACCGTGCTGATGCTTTGAGTATGATTGGTGTCGCTCGGGAAGTCGCAGCCTTGACAGGCGCAAAGTTGACAATTCCGCACATCAATGAAGTATCAATTCCTGAGGAAGGACATAGTCTAACCTTAAAAATTGCCGAGACACAAGCTTGCCCCGCCTACATAGGCACAGAGATCGAACAAATAAAAATTGCCCCCTCACCTGAATGGCTGCAACAGCGCTTGCGTGCTGCAGGTGTAAAGCCCATAAATAATGTAGTAGACATTACTAACTACGTTTTATGGGAATGGGGACAGCCATTACACGCGTTTGACCGCGATCGCTTACAATCTGTTACTCCTGTAGAAACTCATCGTGGCGCGTCTCTACAAATCGGTGTCCGCTTCGCCGATGCCGAAGAATCTCTAAAAACTTTGGATGGAAAAACTCGCACTCTCTCAACCCAAAATTTGCTGATCACTGCTAACAACAAACCCGTTGCCTTAGCAGGAGTGATGGGTGGGGAAGAAACAGAAGTTCATGATGGAACTCAAAACCTGGTTTTAGAAGCAGCACTCTTTGATTCTGTGGCAATTCGCCGTTCTTCAAGAAGCGTTGGGTTAAGGACAGAAGCTTCAAGTAGATACGAACGCGGTGTAAACCGTGCCGAATTAGAAGTTGCCTGTCGTCGTGCTTTATCCCTGATTACTGAAATAGCAGGCGGCAAAATTGTCAAGCAAGAAATTGCTGACACGCGCCCTGATCCTTCCACTTGGACACGCTCAATTGAACTGCGTTTAGACAGAGTTAATCAAATCCTCGGCCCCATTAATTTGGGAGAGGAAACAGGAGAACTCCAAAGTGCAGATGCCGAACGAATTCTCACTGCACTGGGATGTCAGTTAACTTCTTCAGGAGACAGTACCTGGACAGTTTCAGTACCACCTTATCGTTACCGCGATTTAGAGCGGGAGATAGATTTAATTGAAGAAATTGCCCGTCTCTATAGCTACAACAATTTTTGCGACACTTTACCAGAAAAGGCAGAAGCTGGTTATCTACCTTTAGATCAAGAATTGAGCCGTAAATTGCGAGCATCGCTGCGTGCAGTGGGATTGACAGAACTGATGCACTATTCTTTGGTAAAACCAGGAGAAGATAGACAAGTCGTACTGACAAATCCTTTATTTATAGAATATTCAGCACTACGAACCGATTTAATCTCAGGCTTGATCGATGCCTTTCAGTATAATTTAGAACAGGGAAACGGTTCTCTAAACGGCTTTGAAATTGGGCGAATTTTTTGGCAGGAAGAAGAAGGTTTGCTAGAAGCAGATGCGATCGCCGGCATCATGGGAGGCGATCCCACGAACGGCAAGTGGACAAGAAGTAACCGCGAGCAACCAATGACATGGTTTGAAGCCAAAGGTCTTTTAGACAGCGTCTTTCACCAACTTTGTCTTTCTGTGGAATATCAACCAGATCGTCGTGACGGACGCTTCCATCCAGGACGTACCGCCTCCTTGTGGGTAGGAGGAAACAAACTTGGCATGTTTGGGCAACTGCATCCCCAACTGCGGCGAGAAAGAGATTTACCAGATTCAGTTTATTTGTTTCAATTAGATCTCAATGTGCTTTTAGAGGTTATTGATCAAGAAGAAATCCTAGTCCCCCAGTTTAAAGCCTATTCCAATTATCCGGCGACAGACAGAGACATAGCCTTCTTCGCACCTGTTAAAGTGACAGTTGCTGATATTAAAAAAGCAATTACTAAAGCTGCCAACAATTTGCTAGAGTCAGTGGAATTGTTTGATGAATATCAAGGCGAAAATGTCGCGACAGGACAGCGAAGTTTAGCATTTCGCTTAGTCTATCGATCTAGCGATCGCACCCTCACCGATACAGAAGTCGAACCCGTACATCAAAAAGTCCGCGAAGCCCTCGTGGAAAAATTTGGTGTCACTCTCAGGAGCTAAGAGTTAGGAAAAAAATTCCGCTCCTCCCGCTCCTCCCAACTCCGCGCCTTCTAAATCCTAACTTTTAAACCATGCCTAAATTTGTAATGTGGGGAACTTATTGCGAAGATGTCCTCACAAAAAGAGAACCCTACCGTCAAGCTCATCTAGACGGACTTGCAAAACAGAAAGAATCCGGTGTGTTAATCACCATCGGTCCTACCAAAGATATCACTAAAGTTTTTGGTATTTACGAAGCCGAAGACGAAGCCATCGTACGCCAGTTAGTTGAAGCCGATCCTTATTGGCAAAACGGTATTTGGACTGAATACTCTGTTAAAGCATGGATACAGGCTTTTTGAATTACAGCAGTTTTCCGGTCAATTGACCACATCGTAGGGGCGTATTGCAACGAAAGGTAGGGGCGAACGGTGAGACAGCCCCTACGGAGGGAAACCCTCCGTAGGGGACTGCGTTAGCGTTAGCGAAGCGGTAGCGAGTCTTCGAGCGTCAGCGGTAGCGAGGCACGAGCGTCACCCGAAGGGCTGTTCGCCTCTACGATGTAGGTGTATTTAATACAACAGAAAAGTTTTATGGCACATTTTATAATAAATGTCAAGTGAATACAAGAAAGCGCGGAGACATAAAATGTCACTCCACAGCGAGTCACGGCACTTCGGTCTGAATGCTGAAAGGATTAAGATGAGAAGTATCTGTTAATATACCCCCTAACCTTTGCCATCCATGCCTCTGCCGCGCATAGTCACGCTGATTGTTGGTTTAATCGTCATTCTGGGGTTAACCCTATGGTTAATTGATTCTTTCTCACGGCTTTACTGGCAGTTTTCTTATTCTTCTCCATTACTAGGCAATCTGCTCTTGTTGTTACTGGTTGTTTTGATCGGAGCGTTAATTGCCGTTTTTGTCTATTATGTACTGGTGATTCGGGCTGGCGAACAGCGTTCCCGCCGTGCTCGCAGACAAAGTGCTCAAGTACAAGTTCCCACAGCCAAACCAGATGCCGCATCTTCAACTCTACAAGCAGTACAGCAACAGGTAGCGCAAGTTCAAGATGAGGTTGCAAGACAAGCTTTACTCAGTAAAACGCGAGAAATTGAAGCAAATTTAGCTCGTGGTGAGATCCAAGTCGTTGTTTTTGGTACTGGCAGTGCTGGCAAAACCTCTTTAGTCAATGCGGTGATGGGACGCATCGTGGGTAGGGTGGATGCACCGATGGGAACAACCCAAGTGGGGGAAACTTATTGTTTGAGGTTGAAAGGATTAGAACGCAAGATATTAATTACAGATACACCAGGGATTTTAGAAGCAGGGGTGGCAGGAACTGAGAGAGAACAACTTGCTAGAGCTCTGGCAACGGAAGCAGATTTGTTGTTGTTTGTTGTAGATAATGATCTTAGGAAATCAGAATATGACCCACTGCAAGTACTAGCAGAAATTGGCAAGCGATCGCTCCTTGTGTTCAACAAAACAGATTTATATACAGACGAAGATAAAGAAGCGATTTTGGCACGATTGCGTCAGCGAGTACGGGGATTTATAGCGGTTAATGATGTCGTGGCTATTACCGCTAATCCTCAAGCAGTAAAGTTAGAAGATGGCGAGATTTTTCAGCCCGATATAGATATTTTACCGATATTGAGACGGATGGCAGTCATTTTGCGAGCTGAGGGAGAAGATTTAGTCGCAGATAATATTCTGCTGCAATCTTTGAGACTGGGAGAAGAAACACGGAAACTTATCGATGGTCAACGTCGCCGTCAAGCTGAGAAAATAGTACAGCGCTTTCAATGGATTAGTGCTGGTGTCGTTTCGGTAACACCTTTGCCAGGTGTAGATTTGCTGGCGACGGCTGCTGTTAATGCTCAAATGGTTTTAGAAATTGGTAAGGTATACGGCTGTGAACTAAATATGGAACGCGGACGAGAGTTAGCCGTTTCTTTAGCAAAAACTCTCGCGAGTTTAGGGATAGTCAAGGGTGCTTTGGAATTAATTTCTACAGCGTTGCAACTTAATGTCGGTACTTTTGTGATTGGGCGGGCAATTCAAGGAGTAACAGCAGCTTACATGACGCGAATTGCTGGTAAGAGTTTTATTGAGTACTTTCGCCATGACCAAGATTGGGGTGATGGTGGTATGACTGAAGTTGTACAGCGACAGTTTCAACTCAATCGCCGGGATGAATTTATTCGGGGTTTTATCACTGAAGCGATCGCACGGGTAGTAAAGCCGTTAACAGATAAAGCGGAGATTGTCGAACAAGATAATGAAAAATCTTAAACTATTAATAATTCAGTATAGTTCTGATAAGAGTGGGAAACTAAGATGCAAACAGAAATAATCCTATGCTTAGACAATGAACTCATTCAAAAAGCAGACAGATGGGCGAAAGCACATAGTGTCTCACTTAATGATGCGATCACTACATTCCTTGAGCAATTACCAGATCCAGATCAACCTCTAGTACTTAGTCCTTGGACTAAAAGTTTAGTGAGTAATCTCACAACTTCAGTGGAGCAGAGAGAAAATACACTGCAAGAACAGTACATAGACTATCTAGAGGACAAATATCAGTGAAGCGGGTATTGTTCGACACAGATGTCATCTTGGATGTTTTGTTACAACGACAACCTTACTTTAATACATCTGCTTTTGCCCTTGATACAGTTGGTCAAGGCAAAATAGAAGGATTTGTTGCTGGACATGCAGTGACTAATTTGTTCTATTTGCTTAGACGACAGTTAGGTAGTCAAAAAAGTCGAGAAATTTTGATCGCACTAATGACGAAGATAGAAGTAGAGAATTTAACAATTAAGTCACTATATAAGCCTTAAGACAGTTCTGAAGGGTAAAGGCTGTTGTGGGGGGATCTACCTTAGGGTTGTGTAAAGTTCTTAAGAAATTTTATAACCTAAGCGTAGAGTTTGCTGAAGCATAAAAAAAAATTTATATGACAACAGACATTTCTAATGACTTGAAGAAGAAAGTAAATGGGTCGCTCATAACTGGTATTCTCGTGATTGTTTTGGGGATTGTGGCGATCGCACTACCTACTGTCTCAACGATTTTTGCGGAGACTTGGTTTGCTTTGATCTTGATCTCTGCCGGAATTGCCAAGCTGGTATATGCATTTCAAACCCGCAATCAAGGTGAAAGCCCCAATGGAGGCTTCATCTGGCAGCTTTTATTAAGCATCCTTTACATTGGCACAGGAGTGATGCTGTTTGTAAACCCATTCAGAGGTGCCCTCACGCTGACTTTGTTGCTTGCCAGCTTTCTGCTAACTGAAGGCGTGTTCGAGTCGATCCTTGCATTCCGGTTGCGTCCGCAACAAAACTGGACTTGGGTGCTAGTTGACGGCATTATTACCCTAGCGCTAGGTGCAATGATTTGGTTCCAGTGGCCCTTTGATTCGCCTTGGCTTATTGGGACTCTGGTTGGTGCTAGCATTCTGTTCACTGGGATTTCCCGCGTGATGCTGTCCTTAAATGTACGTTCTACCTTGAATCTTTCCAACACTACCACTAACGCTTAATAAATAGGTCTTAGTAGTTAGCTACTATCCAATTAGCTAGTAGCTGATACTTAAATAGATTATTTAATCCGCTACTTAGTACTAATAACAAAGCCCTTGGTTTTCCGCTAAGGGCTTTGTTATTTATTGAAAAGTTTTTAAGTATCAACACCAATACTCAAATGAGAAACCGGGTTGATCCGCCTCACGCTACCTTTATCTAATACCAATTCTCCACTCATCAGGCAACACATACAGTGAGTGGCAAGACTGCTTGGAGCAGACTTTTTCCTCGCTAGTCTCCTATCCGAAACGCCTCCTTAAACCCCCTTAAAAAGAGGGTTTAAGAGAATGTATCCCCTCAATTTATCGCTCTTATTGTTCCAATCTTTTCAGGTAAAGCGAGCAGTATTGGAGTGGGTATGGGTTTTCGGGGCTTTTCACCCTTACAGGATATTTGATATGTAGCGAAAATCAATATAGCTCTTATTCTATAAG
>JAQYWN010000439.1 GCA_029379265.1 Rhizonema sp. NSF051 | reverse complement strand
TCCCCTGCTTCCCCTGCTTGCCTAAATGTATCAACTTTAAAGTGAAACGGTATTATACATTCGCGCCCTCTCCCAAGTTTGGGAAAGGGGTACACACTAAAATCTGTGAGGGCATTTTGTATGTGACGCAATCGATAAGTACTATCTATTTTATCCGTTCAATCACCCAGAATAAAAGAACTCTACCCTGGTAGCAGGGTGAAGCGACAAAGAGCAGCGAGGAGCGCTCTTGGGGTTCAGACGAAATTAAGGTGCTGGACATAATATTATCTCTTTATTCTTTATGCTGCGGCTCTTTTTATCAATTACTAAGTATATTATCTGTAAAAAATATATTGAACTACTTAGGAGGCAGACAATGTTGTTTAAACAGATAGAACGAGAGTTGATGGAAGGTGAACCTTGGGCGGCTCATCCAATTGAGCGAATTGAATATTGTTACCAGATGCGGGATTTGTGGGAAATAGAGAACAAGCAAAAACATACTTTCAGACAAAGACTTTGGCGTGCATGTTTATCTTGGAAGTCGTCCTGTTTGAAGTAAAGCATATTACATACTAATTTCATTGCAGAAGTCTCACCTACGGCAGTCATATCGTGTCCATCAAATCACCCATAATTAAACAAACCCACCCCGTTTTGGCTGACGCTAAAGCGCCCCTCCCCGCAGGTGGGGAGGGGTTGGGGAGCCAGCGCGCATGAGGCGTTCTCCCGCCGTAGGCGACTGGCGTGGTGGGGTTCAGTGTCTGGAACTATTACGACTAATCAAGCGGACATGAAATCAACCAGGATTTTCAAGAGTGCTTTAATGCAGAAATCTCCATTTATTTTTCATCTGTGGAATAAATTAAAAAATATAAAATCCTTAAGCCTAAGATTACAGAGCGTGGAGTCAATCCGTGCATCCGGTTAGAGGTTGACTTTCTTTGCACAGCCGGGATCTCCGGAGGAAATATTTGCCTTGCATCCTGATTTTGTAAAGACTAAAAATAATTCGTTTTGCTCACCTTGACTTTTTATTAGCAAAACATTACAAAATCTTGTTTTTTGATACTATTGCTATGGTAGTATGTTAAATAATTACGGTTGGTCACTCAAATAAACGTATTTTCCAGATATAATGGACAAATATGAGATATCTATAGTAAAGACCTTAGAGGCACCGAGATGAAGGAGTTGATTTTTGCTCGTTTTAAAGCAACCAACGGTTGAACGACTTAATGCTGGCACTAGAAATGCACTTATGCAACCCATGAGTGTGCTGTTGGCGTAGCTGTTCAATAGTAGATAAAGTTGATCTCATAGATATAAAGCAAGTTTTTGTTTTTCTTGTTTCAGTCTCTAATTTTTATAGAGAGTGAGATAAGTCATGATTGATAAAATTGTACAACGAAAGGCAGAGGGCAGAGGGCAGCTTTGTTGGAGGAAAGAATAATCATATGCGGGGTGGGTTTAAAGCCTAGCAAAACGCAAAGTCTGCCGGGGGAAGCGTATCCCTTGGGCTGTAGCTTTGCCCAAAGCTCGGTCAGGAGAATACTCTCTAGAGCAGACTTGGCAATAAAAATGTATTTCAAGACGCGTAGCGTGGGAACTTGTGGCGGCCTTATGTAAAGTCTGCCGGGGGAAGCCTATCCCTTGGACTGTAGCTTTACTTCAATGCCATGTTTTTAAGCATGGGAGCATAGCAGCATAGCTGCTGACTGTCGTCACGCATAGCTGAAACTCATTTTAACCAATTTCTGTAGTCTAAGCAAGTCTGCTTGAAAATCGTCTTCTTTACATCTTAATTCTTGGAAATTAGTTTAAGTAAAGTCCTCAAAATTAATGAAACCACTATTTTTTATTCGAGCGAACGGTCCTTTTTTACAAATATTACTAATCTTTGTGGCTTTGGGTATGACTTCTTGTAGCGGTGCCGAGGAACAGAAGCGGCAGATAAGTATTGATGGTGGAACTGTAGGTTATCCTCTTCATCAAGCAGTTGCTGAAGAATACAAAAAGGTGAAACAAGATGCCCAAATTAGCGTTGCTTTTAGTGGTACTGGCGGCGGCATGAGTAAGTTTTGTTCCGGGCAAATTGATATTGCAGGTGCTTCACGCACTATCAAAAAAGAGGAAATTGCTAGATGTAAAAAACTGGGGATTAATTTTGTAGAGTTACCTGTCGCTCTCGATGGAATTGCTGTCATTACTAATAAGAAAAATGAGTTCGTGAAATGCTTATCGATTCCCGAACTTAGCAAAATGTGGAGTCCCAAATCAACTAATAAAATAAAGAACTGGAATCAAGTTAATGCGAAGTTCCCCAACCAAAAGTTGACGCTTTATGCGCCTTCTTCAGATACTGGAACATTTGACTACTTCACACAAGCTATTAATAAAAAAGCTAAAGCCGGTCGGACAGATTACACTTCAACTCAAAATCAAAACGTTCTTGTTCAAGGAATTTCAGGTGATGATAACGCAATAGGCTACGTGGGTATTTCTTACTACTTGGCGAAGAAAGATCAGCTACAGCTCGTTGCGGTGCAAACTCCGAAAGGAAGTTGTGAAACACCAACTCCTCTGTCCAAAGTTGCTACAAACACCTACACACCTTTGTCTCGTCCTCTATTTATATATGTTAGCCAAAAGTCCCTGGATAGTAAGCCAGTCGTCAAGGATTTTGTTAATTTCTATTTAGACAATTCTAAGAAGTGGGTTGAACAGTCAGGCTATGTTGGACTCACTGATGAGACTTATGGCAAGGTAAAACAAAGGTTTACTTCTGATACAACGGGTTCTAAGTTCCTAAAAGCAAAACCTGGTGATCCGATCGCGAAGTATCTTTAGGAAAAATTGGTTATGGCTAATAGCTATTAGCTAATGGAATGTAATGCTCAATCCAAAATATAAAAATAAAAATCCAAAATTGTTAAGTTATGCAGAACGCAAATCATCAGGAAGATGACAGATCACTTGATAGAAGTGCATCTGACGATATTCAAGAAAAAATTGTCGAGGTACTATTATTTTGCTGCGGATTGGTTTCTATTCTCACCACCATTGGCATTATCGCAATTATCTTGCAAGTGGCGTTGGAGTTTTTCCAAAAGGTTCCCTTTACTAAGTTCTTTTTTGATACCCAGTGGACACCGCTGTTTGCAGAGCAACATTTTGGCATTTGGCCTTTGATTAATGGTACTTTACTAACAACAGCGATCGCCATGTTGGTTGCCATTCCTCTAGGTTTATCTTCTGCGATCTATTTAAGTGAGTATGCTCAACCTAAAGTAGCAGCAATTTTACGTCCAGCCGTGGAACTACTGGCGGGAATACCTACTGTTGTTAACGGATACTTTGCGCTGTTGTTTTTAACACCCTTGCTGCGGAATTTTCTGCCTCTAGAAATCTTTAACGCCACAAGTGCTGGAATCATGATGGGAGTTATGATTATTCCCACAGTTGGTTCCATCAGTTTAGACGCCATTAGAGCTGTTCCTCGATCTTTACGAGAAGGAGCTTATGGATTGGGGCTGACTAAACTAGAATCTATATTTAAAATTGTTCTTCCTGCTGCTCTTTCTGGAATTATTGCTTCAATTATTCTTGGCATTTCTCGAGCTGTTGGTGAAACAATGACTGTCCTCATTGCAGCGGGACAACAACCAAAGTTGACTGCAAATCCGATGGAATCCATAGAAACAATGACAGCTTATATGGCTCAAATTTCAGGTGGAGATAGTCCCCGGAACAGCATCAACTACGATACCTTATACGCGGTGGGAGCAGTTTTGTTCTTAATAACTTTGGCATTAAACATTTTCAGTCATTGGTTTTCTAACCGCTTTAAGGAAAAATACGATTAATCAGAGCGAAAAGTTTCACAGACGCTTTCATTGCAGCTTGTTAAAACAAATTTGCCCTCTATACAGACGCAACAAAGCAGCTCGTCTGTACATTTCCGGACTCTTTCAATAGTAATGGATATGACTACTTCAACTTCAGAGGATTCTCAAGAATTTACTCCAAATATAGAGAAAAGAGAAGCGATCGGCAAGATATTTGAATATATATTTTTGATCGGGTTGCTAATTGGTTTATTTGTCCTGGCTCTTTTGATTTTTGATATTGGAAAAGATGGATTAGCCAGATTTTTTACCCCGGGTTTTTTAACTGAAACGCCTTCTCGTTTCCCTGATCAAGGAGGTGTCCTTCCTGCCATTGTTAGCAGTCTTCTTTTAGGACTCATCGTAATTTTAGTTGCAGTCCCAATTGGCGTGGGAGCCGCTTTGTATCTCGAAGAATATGCACCGAAAACCTGGTGGAGTGATCTTATTGAGATTAACATTAGCAACCTGGCAGGAGTTCCTTCAATTGTTTATGGATTATTGGGTTTAGGTGTTTTTAACTATCTTTTGGGATTTGGACCAGCTTTGATTTCTGGGGCACTCACTTTGTCGTTGTTGTCTTTACCAGTCATTATTGTGACATCTCGAGAAGCTATTCGATCAGTTCCAGATTCTCTTAGAAATGCTTCCTACGGCTTAGGCATAACTAAATGGCAAACTGTTAGCAATCATGTCTTACCATATGCTGTCCCTGGTATTTTAACGGGGGTAATTATTTCTGTCTCCCGCGCCATTGGAGATGCCGCGTGTCTGATTGTGGTGGGGGCTGTCAGTTTCCTGACATTCAACCCAGGTTTATTCCAAAGATTCATGGCATTGCCCATCCAAATTTACAGCTACATCACTCGTCCTGAGCCTGGTTTTGCTAACGCCGCAGCAGCAACAATCATTGTTTTGCTACTGGTGATTTTAGCTTTGAATGGCATAGCAATATATATTCGGCAACGCTACTCGGTGCTGAATTAGCATAGTGGGAAATGGATAATGTGTAAGAAAAATACAATTAACAAAATACCAATTCCCAACCAGAACAAGGACGCTTCTAGAAAAGATTTTATACCAACACAAAGAGCGGGAAAGAAAGATGACCTACGGCAACAGCAGAAGCACAGTAGATAACGTACTAGAAGTTGACCAGAAAAATGCAATTTTTGATATTGACGGGGTTAAGGTCTATTACAGTGGCTTGATGGCGCTTCAGTCAGTCAATATGAGAATTCCTGAGAAACAGATAGTCGCTTTTATTGGACCTTCAGGGTGTGGTAAAAGTACTTTATTGCGTTGCTTCAACCGCATGAACGATCTAATCCCTGGCGCTACAGTTGAAGGAAGGCTAAATTACCGCGATAGAAATATTTACGCTCCCAAAGTTAATTCGGTAAAACTACGGCGTCAAGTAGGGATGGTTTTCCAAAGGCCGAATCCTTTTCCCAAGTCAATTTATGAAAACATTGCCTTTGCACCGCGCACTAATGGTTATAAAGGCAATCTGGATGAATTGGTGGAACAATCGCTGAGACGGGCGGCGATTTGGGATGAAGTCAAAGACAAACTCAAATCGAAGGGGACAGCCTTATCTGGCGGACAACAGCAACGACTTTGCATTGCACGGGCGATCGCTATGAAGCCAGATGTTTTGTTGATGGATGAACCTTGTTCTGCTCTAGATCCAATTTCAACTCGTCAGGTTGAAGAACTTTGCCTTGAACTCAAGGAACAATACACCATTATTATGGTAACCCACAACATGCAGCAAGCCTCGCGGACAGCAGATTGGACTGCTTTTTTCAACACCGAAACAGACGAACATGGCAAACGCAGAGGCAGATTAGTCGAGTTCAGTCCTACTGACACAATGTTCACGGATCCTACGACTCACGAAGCTAAGGAATATATCAGTGGCCGTTTCGGTTAATCTACCACTACCGTCGTAAGCGTATGCGCTCGTATATTTTGGGTTAACGAAAACAACGAGTCCTTCTAATTCTGTCCATCTGAACACCACGATTGGTTTTGTGGTGTTCAACTATGCTATCTATTGGGCGGCAAGGGGAGAGGCGCACAGGGTAGAAAACAAGGGTGCGTTTTTGCTACAAAAACGCACCCTTGTTTGTGCTGGGGTTTTCGCTATAGCGGTTCTCAGTTAAATCCCATACACTCTGCACCAAGATAAACTGATTTGAGCGCTCGCACGAACCAATCCGCCCTATTGAATTCGTCAGCTATGCTCTTGGCACATTACCTCCACTCACCCAAAAATGTAAAAGCTGCCCAATAATTAGGATTACGCCATTTTTCAGAAAGCCACATTTTCAACTGTGTCGCTCGCAATGCTTCATTTGCTGGCTTGTTTGAGTGCAACATTTGCTGGTAAAATTCTCGCATAAACTCGGAAGTTCCTTGATCATCAACTTGCCACAACGACACCACCAGTCGCTCTGCACCAGCATACATTAGTCCTCTTGTCAATCCCACTAGTCCTTCACCTTGAATTTCTTTACCTAATCCAGTTTCGCAGGCACTCAGAACAATTAAATCAGCGGGATAATCAAGGTTAAATAAATCGCCTAAGCGCAGATACCCCCGAATATCTTTACCTTGTTTATCTACCAGCGAAAGAACAATACCCGATAATTCTGGATTTGCATCATTCACAAAGCCGTGGGTAGCAAAGTGTAAGATCCGAAATTGATTTAAGGCACTGCTGGTTGCCCAGTTATAGTTAGCATCAAAATCGAAAACATGTAGGCTGTTGGAGTCGGGTACAGCAATTGAAGTGAAAACGTTTAAAATTGCATCAGCTTCTGTGCGAGTTCCTGGAAGTCTTCCCCAACCTTGGCGATTGAGAATATCGGCGGAACGTTTGAGGGCAGAGCGTTCTAGCTCTATACTGAGGGAGTCTTGTTGATTTTGTTGTTTGTTGAGTTGTTTATTTCGGGTACTGTTGAATCGCTCGTCGTCAGCACTGTATACTGGATCGGCAAGGATGGCTAAGGTTTTTTTGCCTGCTGATGAGCGAGTGGCGAGTTCAAGACGTTGGATAGCAATGGCTGAAGCAGAAGGGAGATTGACTATTTCATGGTTGATAAATAATGGTTGGTAAT
>JAQYWN010000438.1 GCA_029379265.1 Rhizonema sp. NSF051 | reverse complement strand
AATTATGACAGTATTTGAAACTAAAACTACTCGTTATTATAGTCAAGATGATGTACAGCAAATTCTACACTTGGCGATCGCACGTCAAGCTGATGACAAAAACAAAGAGTTTTCCTACGAACAGTTGCTGGAAATAGCTTCAGAACTAGAGATTTCTCTAGATTCGTTAAAAATAGCCGAAAGCGATTGGTTGACGCAACAAGGAGAAATGCAACAGCGCTTGACTTTCAACACTTACCGACGCAGTAAATTCAAGAAGCGTTTGGGCAGGTATGTCATTATTAACAGTGTTTTGTTGCTCGTAAACCTGTTAAGTAGCGGTGGGCTTTCTTGGGCACTGTACATTTTGCTCTTTTGGGGACTAGCTGTTTGTCTTGATGGCTGGAACAGTTATCACACATCAGGCGAAGACTACGAAGTTGCTTTCCGAAAGTGGCAGCGCAAGCATCAAGCAAAAAAATTATTCAACACTGTTGTGGATCGCTGGTTCAAGGCTTGGCGGATTTAGCCGGAGCAAAAATCTAGAGACGTTACATGTAACGTCTCTAGATTAGACATAAATTCAAATAGTTACTGCTATGGGTTGCCTGAAACATTCGAGTAAAGTCGAATCACAGAGAGAGTGAGTTCTCCATGGTTATCATCAACATAAGTATCTAAGAAAAAGGCACAAAGGGTTGTTGTCTCCGAAACTTCCAACGTCAGTGTATCGTCATATCCGTTCAACGTTGACCAAGTTGCTTGTACCGAAGCATTAGTCTTTTTATTGATAAATCTTCCGCCATAAATCCATAGTAGGACAATTGGCTGCCTCATTTGACTTTCCATTCCATAGGCAAAGTTACCATCCTTAATCCGCACCACATGGATTCCAGGTTCTAGAGTTTTGGAGACTGCTGTTTCCTGAAGGCTTCTCATCTGTGCATCATCCAGTCGGTAGCAGTGATTGCGACTATGAACGGCGAGATGTTGAATTTTACAGCCATCCCGTTTAGTAAGACGACTTTCTGCTGCAAACGTTGGTACTCGCAAGGGTTTGGAACGGGCAAGTATCAACCACTGATTGTCAGAAGTTAGGTAACCGATTTCTGCTACGTAGTCGCGGTCGCTTCTATAAATAGGTACGTGTCGCTCTTGGCTAAATTCGTCACAGTCGTCGTAAAATTGCACGTCGTGGGCAGGTTGCCTATCTAAGTCAATATCCGTGACATCGTAAATCCGCAACTGAAAATGCTGTCCTCCCTGCTGTAACGCTTTTTCTCTCTCTGCAAGCAATACTTCCCACACAGCATTTGCTTCCCCTGCGTGGCGAGGTACTAAAGCGATGCGACTTTCGTGCAATCCGTCACTGATTTCCGGATTAATGAAAGTGGCGCTTCCTAATACATTTGGTTCGGATTCAGGAAGGTAAGAGGTGTCTAAAGCTACAGTATTTTCCTGTGTCTTTGACATTGAGAGCGCCCACATTGAGTTAGAGCGGGCAAGTGTCAACCATTCACCTCCAGCAGTGACATAGCCAATTTCTGCCACATAGTCGCGATCGCTCACATAGATTGGTACGTGTCGTTGTTGGCTAAATTCGTCACAGTCGTCGTAAAATTGTACGTTGTGGGCAGGTTGCGTATCTAAGTCAATATCCGTGACATCGTAAATCCGTAACTGAAAATGCTGTCCTCCCTGCTGTAACGCTGTTTCTCTATCTGCTTGCGGTACTTCCCACAAGGCATCTGCTTCCCCGAAGGAATTGGGGACTAATCTTATGTGACTTCCTTGCAATCGCGAGGAGAAAGACGTGCCTCCTGCTACAGCCCCAGTCATTCCCGCAATTGCCATCGCTGTGGTTGGAGTAGAGATGTCTGTTGTCGTTGTATTCGGTTCGGTATCGATACTAAAAGGTGTATCGACTACAGAAGTTCCCTCTGTTTGTAATGTTGAGCTTACTCTAACTGGATTTGAGCGGGCAAGTGTCAACCACTCAGCGTCAGGAGTCGCGTAGCCGATTTCTGCCACGTAGTCGCGATCGCTTCTGTAGATGGGTACCCGTAGCTCTTGGCTCAATTCGTCACAGTCGTAAGACTGCATGTTGTGGGCGGGTTGCGTATTAAAGTCAATGCTGGTGACATCGTAAATCCGTAACTGAAATTTCTGTCCTCCCTGCTGATAAGCTTCCCTGTCTGCTGGCGAAATTTCCCAGACAGCATCAGCTTCCCGGTTGTGGTGGGGTACTAACGTTATGCGACTCCCGTGCCGCCCTTCCATATTACCTATGTTTTCTAATACGGGATTCTCTGTAATTGCCGCAGCCCCTATTGCAGTTGTCGGGATGTCAGTATCACTTACTGGCACATCCTCTGTCATCCTTGCAATTGATTCTGATGTTGAGGGCACTCGGACTGAATTTGAAGTGGCAAGTATCAACCAATGATTCCAAGTCGTGACGTAGCCAATCTCTGCTATGTAGTCGCGATCGCGCTTAGGGATGAGTACTAGCAAGTCTTCACTTGATTCGTCGCAGTTATAGGACTGCGTACTATGGGCAGGTTGAGACTCAATGTCAATACCTGTTGCATCGTAAATCCGCAACTGGAATTGCCGTCCTCCCTGCTGCTTAGCTGCCTCTCGATGTGCTTGGGGTGCTTCCCACTGTGCGTATCCTTCAGTAGAATTACGCAGTTCTAAGGTTATATGACTCTTGTGCCGCCCTGCCAACGCCGCACCTCCAGCGATCGCCCCAGCCGCGAGCCCTGCAATTCCTATTGCAGGCGTGACTTCAGTTAAGGGCGTAGAATCATGAATTGGAGCCACCGGAGTGTCTTGTACTGGGGTATTTGCCCCAATCTGCGTCTCCGTAGCAATCACATTCGGTGTTTTAGGAGCTACCGAAGTGTCTTGTACTGGTATATTTGCCCCGATCTGTGTCTCTGGCATCACATTCGGTCTTTCTGGAGTAACTGAGGAAGTATTGATCTCTTCTGTCACCAAAGGAGTCATCATACCAGTTCCCGCAGGTGGAATGACTGTATTTCCACTAGTTACAGGTTCAAGCGTACCAGCGCCTGTTGTGCTGGGAGAAGGAGTTTTTGGTGTCCGAGAATCTTCTGCAGCTGTTCTGTCTTGTCTCGACAGTAACCACCAAAGTAATCCCAATAAGGGAATTCCTGCTAGCAAGAGCAACCACCAAGGAAATCCTCCTTTGTCTTTTGTTGTTGCACTACTATTAACAGCAGGTGCAGCCTCAGTTGTAGGCGTAGAAATAGAAGTTGCAGCAGGTGAGGTTGCCAGACTTGGAGGAGTTGTCGCTACAGGTGCAGTTGCCGCACTGGGAGGAGTTGCTACAGATTGACGCACCGCCTCAGCTTCTTGCTGTTTGGCAGCCGCAACAATTTCCTGTCCCGATGCTGAAGTTGCAAAGCCCAAAAAGGCAAGTATTCCTGGCTTGGCAGCTTCCTGGCGGTAGACATAACTTCGAGGTTGCGAGTAAGGATATCGGGGATCGTTAGGCATGGTTTTATGCATGGGGATAACCCGAACACTCGGCAGGTTGATCACTTGATCTGCGATCGCATAACTAATTCCATCCTTACCGAGTTCCCGCACAATGGCTACAGTGTCATCTTCAGTTAGCCTGGTTGCGTTAGCTCCAGTTTTAAATGGGGCTTTGTTGAAAATATCATATGTGCTTAGGGATTGCCGCGTATCGCTATAGTCTGGATGGTCAATAAATCTAATCTTACCTGGAGCGCCTCCTATCTGGGACCAGTCGGTAATCTCGCCTCGAAACATCTTGGAAAACTGCTCGAAGGTAAGGTTTTTCTGAAATGGATTGTCTGAGCCAACGATTATAGCAATCTTTTCCCGACTTACAGGAGTGGCAACAAGTCCCTTCGCCTTCTCTTGATTGGTAAGCGGACGTCCGACTGCTGCGATATTGATATCACCTCGCTGTATTGCTGCTAATGCTTTATCAGTTCCATTCGATGCCAAGTCAACTTTAGTACCCGCATACTTTTGTTCAAACTGTTTGCTCAAAGCTTCATTGATAACCTTCATGCTGCTCGAGCCGTCAACTTTCACCGTTGTGCCACTAGGTAGTGATGTGGGAAGCGGGATGGGACTTGGCGTCTGAGATTGGGCAAGCACGGGTTCAAGCAGAGTTGATGGCAAAGATATCAGTAGCTTGGGAGTTGCCGTCAAGCCCAGTACTACCACAGCAATCTGCACGAAAGTTTTCCCAGAAGAATTTTTAGAGCTAAACATTTTAATTTAACCTTAATAACCGTTAGCAGTCTTATACAGGAACGAGAGCAAATACCATTTTGATAATTTTAATTAAGTGTATAAATCATATTTGGAGAGCTTCGTTTCTCCGTCGGCAAGGTAAGCCTCCATATATGTTTGCCACTGCCATTAAATTTTCACGACGGAAACAATCGTTTCTCCCTCGTTGTCTTCTACATAGGTATCGAAGAAGAATGCACAAAGTTTTGCCGATTCCAAAACTTCTAAAGTCAAGGTATCGTCGTAGCCGTTCAGTGTCGTCCAAGTGGCCTCAACTTCCAGATTGTTTTTCTTGTTAACAAACTTGCCTCCATAAATCCACAGCATGACTAGGGGTTCACCTCTGTGAACGTCACCCCTCAAGTAATCGAATGATCCTTCCCGAATTCTGATAATGTATGTTCCCTGTTCCAAGTCTACGCGAACGGATATTTGATCCTGAATTTTCTCCATTTCCAAGGGACTTATCAAGTAGCAATTATGCTTGCTATGAACCTTCAAATCGGTAACGGTACATCCTTCCATTGTTGATTAACCTCGTTGTTTGTGTTGTTTATTAAAAAAAATATATTCCGAGCGCGGAGATAGTTGTGATTTGCAATGCCCAGTAGTTTTGAAGAGCCAGAACACAATCTCTTCAGAATCCAGACATGCATCGAACGTTGTCGTTCTGATAGTTTCGGTTAACTTACTCCTGAGAGTCATTGTAAAATTTATTGTGCAATATATTATAATGTTGCACAATAAATTATGCGTTTTTTCAAATCCTTGATAGGGGCGATCGCCTTCAGGCGTTCTGTGTAGGGTACGGCTTTTCGCATCTACTTGATGTGTATTATGTTTACCTCATTTGAATACTGGTAACGGAGAAGGGGTTATTAGTAATTATACTTACTCCCAATTACCATTCCGCAAGGCAAATTTCATTTCATTTGCAAGGGCGAACAGCCCTTACATCATTTCCGGAGATGTCTAATCATCAAATGACTGAAATTAGTCATTCATTCTCATATCCCAATGTGGCGTCAATCACTAATCTGTTTCCTGAGTGTTCATCTTTACGAACTTAACTACCATCTCCTCATATCAACAGATATCCAGTGCTTCAGCATAAGCACTGGATGAAGCGAGGTACTGTAAAGCGAAGGTGTAAAGGAAAATACTTGCGCTTTTTCTCTACACCCTTATTCCCTAAACTGCGGCTTTACCAACTTGCTACTGCTTTCTCAATAGCCTCATGCGCTTTTGCGACAGACTGCTCACGAGCATCATCATCCAAACCGAGGTTTTCCACATGGATGAATGAAAGATCTGTAATCCCAATAAACCCAAAAATGGCTCTGAGGTAAGGTTCTTGAAAATCGTAAGCTGCAGCAGGACTTCCGGGTGTAAAACTAGCACTACGAGCAGTGATAATCAATACCTTTTTTCCTTGTTCAACTAACCCTTTAAAGGCACCTTCCTCGGTAACAGCGAAGGTAAGACCAACGCGAACAATTTGGTCGATGTAGGCTTTAAAGGTAGAGGGCACGCTAAAATTGTACATCGGTACACCAAAGACGTAGCGGTCAGCTGCTAAAAATTCATCAACTAAGCTATCTGACAGTTCAATTGCCTTAGTGAGTTCTGGTGTGCGTGCTGGCGGTGGTGTAAAAGAAGCAGCAATCCACGGTTCATCGACATGAGGAACTGGATTGTGACCTAAATCCCGGTAAGTGGCTGTATCTTGAGGATGAGCGTTTTTCCAAGTTGTGACAAATTGGTTGGAGAACTTGCGAGAAAAAGATCTTTCCCCACGCGGACTAGAGTCAATATGCAGAATATGTGCCATGAATCAATTCCTCATAGAAGTACAAGCTTCTGGATAATAGTAGCATTTTATACTAATTCAAAACTACTATAGCAATACCAATTTCTTCGTAAAATCAGCGCGTTTTAACTATTGACTGTTGAATGTTAACGGCTGTCGGGGCAGGTTTTACCGATTAACTTATCTGCCTCAAAATTAATCTGTCAAGGAAGGCCCCTACTCTTTTTTTACCGATTAACTTATCTGCTTCAAAATTAATCTGTCAAGGATGACCCCTACTCTTTTTTTACCGTACTAACTTTAAACGATGTAAAGTTAATATGAAAAGTAGGCACTAAAAAGTAAGATACTTACTAAAAAGTAACTATGAAAGCTGAAGCGGAAAATCATAACAGGCTGACATGTGAGGTTGAGTTTACACTCAAGGTGATTGGTGGACGTTGGAAAGTTTTGATTATTAGAGAGTTAATAGAAGGTGTAAAACGTTTTGGTGAATTGCAGCGATCTTTAAACGGAATTACTCAAAAAATGCTGAGCCAGCAATTGAGAGAGTTGGAAGAAGATGGAATTATTCATCGTGAGGTTTATCCACAAATTCCTCCCAAAGTAGAATACTCACTAACGCTTTTAGGAGAAAGTCTGAAACCAATTCTTTATGCAATGCACGAATGGGGTATTAAATATTCATCTCAAATAAAAAAGAGAAATTAAAATACTTAAAAGTCTCATAGTTTAGATGAGGATACCAGACGCGGAAATAAAGTGACCCTGACGCTCGTTCCTCGCTAACGCTTCGCTAACGGGTGACGCTCGTTCCGACGCTCCTCCGTCGCTAACGCTGCGCTATCGCTACCGCTGACGCTCGTTCGCCCTTGGCGTCTCCCCTTGGGAGAAGACTCGCTAACGCTAAC
>JAQYWN010000437.1 GCA_029379265.1 Rhizonema sp. NSF051 | reverse complement strand
TTATAGTACTGTATATCTACCAATATATAGTTATTTATCTAAATAAACTTCTTATTCCCCAAAAGTTGTCGGGAGCTAAATTATCATATCCGAACCGTATTGTCTTACTCCCAAACCGCTACAAAATTACCTATCTTTTTCTTAGCGTCTTTGACGTCTATAGCCATTTGGGCATGTGCACAAGGGAGGAGGTTCATATAAATAGTTTATATTAGTTGGTTGGGTTTCTTCGCCTTAAACGTGGGTTCATCTACAACTGCATCTCCGGTTCACGTGGAGAGACAGCCAGAAGATATTCGTTGATGATGATTGGTTAGATAGCAGCCTAGACGCTGCACCTTCCTTGTGACGCTCATAGCGTCGCTAACACTATCACTACCGCTGTGTACCTCATATAAAGCAAGGCCTTTTTCCGACCGTGTATATTTAGTTTATCTAATAATTAGATTTACGTAATACTAGGTTAACATATATTTTGTTTACAAAGAGGTTGTCTTTTGCCGGGGTCTTAAGTCAGAATTCAGAAAAATCACCTGTTATTCGGTAAACAAATAGTATTTTAAATTTGTCAACTAGCCATGTGCCTTTGACCAAGATATGTCAGTCAATCACGGTGAATGCATGAGTTTTGAACAGTTAGGAATTAGTCAACAAGACTGTAGCAGTAGTCAAATAATAATTGACGTTAGACGAAAAAGCTTTAGCTAAATGCCTTTCAGCGATACCTTTCAGCAGGAACGCTACGCAAACGCTAAGCGCCGCTAACGCACTATAGATAAAGAAAAAAGCATATGAGCCAAACACGTAAGTTTCGTTTAGGTGCATTCATTCAAGCCACTGGACATCATGTATCTGCTTGGCGACACCCTGATTCACAAGCAGATGCTGGTCTGAATTTCGAGCATTACAAGGAAATTACCCAGACTGCCGAACGCGGCTTGTTCGATGCAGTTTTCCTAGCAGATAGCCCAGGAGTCTGGGGTGAGGCACCGGAAACTCAGCATCGCAACGGTAAAATAGCCCATTTTGAGCCGGTCACTCTCTTCTCGGCTTTGTCCTCAGTCACCCAAAACATCGGCTTCATTTCGACCGCCTCAACTACCTATGAAGAACCGTACACCCTGGCACGTAAATTTGCCTCCTTGGACTACTTGAGTAAGGGACGGGCGGGGTGGAATGTAGTCACCACAGGCAATGAAAATGCTGCACGTAATTTTGGACTTGAGCATCACCCGGAACACAGCCAGCGTTATGAACGCGCCGAAGAGTTTGTGGAAGTGGTGAAAGGTTTGTGGGATAGCTGGGAAGACGATGCCTTTATCCGCAACAAAGAATCTGGTATTTATTTCGATCCGAACAAATTGCATACACTCAACCACAAGGGCAAACATTTTTCTGTAGAAGGCCCTTTGAACGTCGGTCGTCCGCCCCAAGGCTATCCGGTAATCGTTCAAGCTGGAGCCTCCGAACCTGGACGCGATTTAGCCGCACGCACTGCCGAAGTGATCTTCACTGCCAATCAAACCCTAGCCGATGCCCAGGAATTTTATGCTGATATGAAAGGTAGATTGGGGAAATATGGGCGCTCCCCAGACGATCTAAAAATCATGCCTGGTGCTTTCCCAATCATTGGTCGTAGCGAAGAAGAAGCTCAGGAAAAGTACGAATTCCTGCAATCGTTGATTCATCCCGATGTGGCGTGGGGTATTTTAAAGAACTATTACAAAGGTGTTGATCTGTCGAAATATTCCCTAGATGACGTAGCTCCCGAACTGCCCAGGGACACCAATACCAACAAGAGTCGTCTCAAACTAGTCAGAAATTTAGCTACTCGTGGCACTCTCACTCTGCGCCAGTTGTATCTCTCTCTTGCCACCGCACGAGGTCATCGCACTATACTTGGTACTCCTGAAACCATTGCCGACCAACTAGAGGAATGGTTCAACAACGGTGCGGCAGATGGCTTTAATATCATGCCGCCAATTTTGCCGACAGGATTAGATGACTTTGTTACTCTAGTCGTTCCCATCCTACAAAAACGCGGACTGTTCCGTACCGAATACGAGGGTAGTACTTTGCGTGAAAACCTGGGACTGCGGCGTCCGGGCAATCGTTTTGCCGCAAAACTTGTGGATGAGAGATTGGCGTTGGCGTAAATAAATTTTTCTTTTCACGGATGGTTAAGTCATACCAATTAAAGCGTGCTTTTTGCAGATCGCCTCCGGTTTGAGGTAGACCGAATGCAAGAACCTGAAAAACCTGTAATTTTTTGAAGGAAAAAAACATGACTGAATATAGCCGATTAAAGACCTCTCCCTCTGCCGCAATCAGAGCAACTCTTGATTATCCGGTAATCGACACTGACGTTCACACCAATGATTTCACCCCGGCTCTTGAGGATTACATTGCTAAGTATGGTGGTGCAAAACTTGTGGACGAATTACGTAAGGCGGAATCCTCCCGTCTCAACTCCAAGAGCAACGGTAAAGACTGGTATCAACAAACTCCAGAAGAACGTCAATACAACCGTACAATTCGCTCGCCGTGGTGGGCTAGAGTCACCCGCAACACGTTGGATCTCGCTACTTACACTCTCCCCGAACTGTTCTATGAGCGTCAGGCGGAGCAGGGATCAGACTATTCAGTGCTGTTTCCGAACAATGTCCTCGCACCTGCTGGAGCAAGTCAAGAAAACCGTCAGGCACTGCATCGTGCGGTCAATCACTATCATGCTGATATCTACCGTAAATATAGCGATCGCTTGACACCAGTGGCTGGCATACCCATGACGACTCCGCTTGAAGCCATTGAGGAGCTAGAGTTTGCTGTGAAAACACTGGGATTGAAGGTGATTAATATCCTTGGTGGTGTGAAACGACCGATTAAGGCTCTAACTGATAAGTATCCGGCAGATAAATTTCCGGAAATCGCCAAGTATGCTTCTTATATCGACTTTTACGGACTAGATAGTGAATACGACTACGATCCTTTCTGGGCTAAGGTCGTGGAACTGGGCGTACCCGTCACCACCCATTATGGCAGTCAGGGGTGGACTGGACGCTCTTCCATCAGTAACTACATGAACAACCATATCGGTCACTTTGCAGATGGCTCGCAAGCATTTGCTAAAGCGCTGTTTTTTGGCGGTGTGACCAAGCGTTTTCCACAGTTGCGAGTAGGTATGCTCGAAGGTGGTGCAGATTGGGGTGCCCACGTCTACATTCATTTGGTAGATCGCTTCTCCAAGCGTAATCTCAATGCACTGCAAAACTACAACCCAGACCTGGCAAATGCAACGGAGCTGTTCGAGCTATTTGAGCGCTTCGGTGGTGAAATTACTCAAGGGCATTCCCTTGACAAAGAGGAATTGACCAAAAGTGTACTGGGATCTTCATTCACGCGTTATAGCCGTCAGCCGGTTGGTAGCGAACTGGAAGATTTTGCGGCCGCAGGCATTGAAACAATTGAGGACATCCGCGATCGCTGGGTGAACAGTTTCTTCTTTGGTTCTGAGTCGGATGATCGCACTATAGCAACAGCATTCAACAACAAAGCCAATCCGTTAGGTGTCAAGATCAACGCGATCTATTCCTCGGATGTTGGTCATTGGGATGTGCCCGATCTCACTGCCCCACTAGCTGAAAGCTGGGATCTTGTGAAAGAAGGCGTCCTGACCGAAGCCGACTTCAAGTCCTATGTATTCGCTAATCCCTACAAGTTTTATACCGAAGCTAACCCCGATTTCTTCAAAGGTACTGCGATTGAATCCAAGGTAGGTAAAATCGAATCCAAACAAGTGGACAAGAACCTCGTAGTAGCATAAATGACTTTAAAACAAATCATCTCCGTAAAACCTCGATTTAGTCTGGGAGACTGGCATGACGACAACTGATCCCGATATTCGTGCCCGCGAGACGCTGCGCCTACTCAGGAAAAGAAATGACCTTTGCCCCATGCCCCATTCCCAAATCATTTAGGAGTTACAACTATGTCCGTCGAACAACGCAATACCAGCAATAGTTCCTTGCCTTATCTTTTCTCTCCTGTCTCTGACACTGCTAAACCCGCGCCTCTTGTGCTGTTTCTGCACGGAGCACGCGACCGTGGCAATGATCTAAATGTGTTGCTGAAATGGGGTTTACCTCGTTTCGTGGATGTGTCAGGTCCATTACCTTATGTCTTTGCAGCCCCCCAGCTTCCTGAAGGACAGACCTGGGTAGAGCGAGAATCAGATGTCATTGCTTTACTGGATGAACTGATCGCCTCCCAGCCCATCGATCCATCCCGTGTGATTTTGTCTGGGTTCAGCTTAGGTACGGCTGGGGCTTGGCATATCGCCGCTTCCCATCCTGGACGCTTTGCTGGTTTGGTAGCAGTTTCCGGTCGTGTCCCCAAGACATTAGAAGAAACCCAACTAGCTGCGCTCAAGGAAATTCCCATCCAGATATTCCAAGGTGGAAAGGACGAAAAACTGCCGATTGAGGATACAGAGCAGATTGTCGCTACCTTACGCGGACTTGGAGGGACAGTAGACTTTACAGTGCTACCTGATGGCGTTCATTTTATTGCCGATGAGGTATACAGCAACCCGAAATTGCAACAATGGCTGGTTTCACACAGCCGTGGTAAAACTTCTGTAGCTGTCTGAGGCGAAATACCCAGAAACTCACTTGCAATCTTCCCTAAGGTAGATATCTTGCTTGCCCAATATAGCAATAACTTATCATCTGCGTGAGATGACAAATAGAATTATGAACATCATGGTTAATTCCAAGTTAAAACCGAACTTCTTCTCCAAAATTTAGATGACTAATGTCAGACTCTCGCAAAGAAATCAGAATTTGTTTTATTGGTGAATCGTTTGTCAATGGCACAGGCGATCCAGAGTTTCTGGGTTGGACAGGTAGAGTGTGCCGCAATGCTGAGTCAAAAGGATACGCAATCACCCACTACAACTTGGGGGTGCGGGCTGAGACAAGTCGGTATCTCAAACAACGTTGGCGCTCAGAAGTCTCCTATCGTCTTTCTCCTGAACACGATGGTCGAGTCGTGTTTTCCTTTGGGGTAAATGATTCAGGATGGGCGGGTAAACAGCAAGGAATCGAACTTTCAGAGTCGATCGCAAATGCTCGCAGCATCCTGACTGAAGCAAAGCAACTCTATCCTGTCTTGATGGTTAGTCCACCGCCATGTGGTGATGTCGATCAAGAAAAAAGAAATCAAATTATCGCAAATCTGTCACAGGAATTTGCCTTAGTTTCTCATGAACTAAATGTTCCGTATCTCGATGTGTTTTCCAGTTTGCTCAAGTCACCGATTTGGCTAACAGAAGCAAAAGCCAATGACGGTGCTCACCCAAAAGCAGATGGTTATGCAGAATTTGCAGCGATCGTGCAAAACTGGGAAGGATGGTTAAATTGGTTCACGCCTTAGTAACCGCGTCGTATAGCCTTTTAGTTCTATGAATGTCTAATTAAATTTTGCGCTCTTCCTTACATTATGTCTTACGCACCATCCGAACACTGGAATCAAGCCTTCGCTAAATGGAGGGATGCTGACACTGATTTAGATTGGGGAACTTGATGGACGAATGTTCATCTTCCGTTCCTCAAGTCCGCCAATGTTAAAACGGTGCTTAACCTTGGTTGCGGGAATTGAGCCAAATTACTTTCTAGAACAAAACAAAAACTAGACGACTTAACTGCCGAATATCGTAAAGGAGATTCTGTGCGCTAAGCTGGCTAATCCAGCTATTTATACAGCGATATGCTAAAAATTAGCCAAGCAAAATTGCATGATGCTGAAAACATTAAAGCTTTTTACAATCAGTGTGGTTATGGAGGCGATCTGAGTGAAGAAGCTTTGATACTCATTGCTCAATTGGAGGAGAGAATTGTTGGTGTAGTGCGGTTGTGTCCAAATACTGGGTTCTTTGTGCTTCGGGGAATGCAGGTTTTAGCTTTGTTTCAGCGTCAAGGTGTTGGCACGCAGCTACTTCAAGCTTGTAGCGCGCAACTTGCCGATCAAGTTTGTTACTGTATTCCGTGGCAGCATTTGAAGTCGTTCTATCAACAAGTAGGGTTTCAAGAAGTTTCACCGATTGAGGTTCCAGACTTATTGCGTAAGCGATTTAATAACTACATTTCCAGAGGAATGAATGTCATTCTAATGCGTCGGTTGCCAACCGCATAATAAGTCCATTGTATTTAGTGATTCAATCAATGGTGAAATCAGTTCTTTTTGATTTAGATGGAACATTGCTTGATCGCGATACCTCGATTCAGCAATTCATCACAGCACAGTATGATAGGTTGATTGCCCACTTAAATCACATTCCGAAAACGAATTACATCACTCGCTTTATTGAGCTAGAGTGCCACGGTTATGTCTGGAAAGATAGGGTTTATCAAGATTTAGTCTCAGAATTTGCAATTATGGGGATCAGTTGGCAAGCATTACTTGAAGACTACGAAACCCAGTTTCAGTTTCATTGCGTTCCATTTCATTTCCTTAAGGAGACGCTGATCTGGTTGAAACAGCAAGGCTATTTGTTAGGGATCATCAGTAATGGATTAGGGCATGTTCAAGCTCGTGCGATCAATGGATTGGGAATTCGAGACTACTTTGATGTCATCTTGATTTCGGAAGTCGAACAAGTCAGAAAACCCGAACCCGAGATTTTTCGGAGAGCCACAAATCAATTAGGCGTGACAGTCCAGGACAGCGTTTTTATTGGAGATCATCCTGAAGCAGACATCATCGGGGCAAAGAATGCTGGGATGATGACGATTTGGAAACGGAGTCCACACTGGATGGATGTAAAACAAGCAGATGCAATCATCGATGAACTGAATGAGATTCCCTCTATTCTTCAAGTCATGCTGGATCGAGAACAAGAGCGTACAGCATTTACAGAACGGAGGATCTTATTAAGAGGAGTGGAACGCATTAGCTCAGATCTTGCACCTGGAAACTTCAATGTTAATTCCTTGACTAAGTGCTA
>JAQYWN010000436.1 GCA_029379265.1 Rhizonema sp. NSF051 | reverse complement strand
ATGTAGTTTTTAATACTACTTATTGAAGTGCGGAATGTGGGATTATGAGAGGGTTGTAGGTTGACCGAAAATCATAGGTCACAAGTCATCATAACCTAATTGTACTGTTTAGCCATTTGTTTATAATATTACTTAAAATGATGTTAAATCCACCAATAGGCGAGAATAAGAGTCAGGAAAGTCAGCGGTAGGCCAAAACGCAAATGTTCCCAAAATGACAAATGATGTCCCTCTTTGGCGACAGCTTCCGCAACAATTAAATTAGCAACTGAACCTAACAAAGTTAAATTACCAGCCAAGGTAGATCCGGCTGCTAAGAGTAACCAAGTTTTTGTATCTGGATGAGGAATTAAATGTTTCAGTAGCAATATAGCCGGGACATTGGAAACTAAATTGGACAGAAGAGCAGTGACTCCTAATATGCTCAAAGGAGTATGCACAAAACCGCCAAATAAATTCAATATTCCTAATTTTTCTACTCCAGCCGTCACAATAAAAAGTCCAGAAAACATCACTAGTAAATCCCAGTCCACCTTATTTAAAATTCGCTGTGGTTTGATTCGCCTGGTAATAAACATTAAACCCGCTGCGACTAGTGTTGCTTGGGCTGGAGGTATGCCAATTAAGAATGCAACCAACAATCCGCCAGTGATCAGTAGACTCTTAATCAGTAGCGGTTTGAATACACGATAGCGCAAAGGTTCTCCACTCAAGCAAGATTTAGTCGAACGGATATCAGGGTAGAGTAACCACAGTAAACCTATCTGAATCAACAAACTTATTAATGCAATAGGAGTTAAAGCTTTAGCAAAGTCAAGATAGCTGATACCAGAAAAAGAACCAATTAAGATATTTTGAGGATTGCCACTCAATGTGGCGACTGAACCAATATTAGTTGCTCCCGCCAATGCAAGTAAGTAAGGAATCGGATTGAGGTTTAAAGTTTGAGCTAAGCCTAAAGTCAAAGGAGTCAAAATTAGGGCAATAGTATCATTCAGAAAAAAAGCTGAGAGAATCGCACTACCCCAAGTTAAAACAATTAGCAAACCAAGGGGACTGCGGAAATAGCGCATGATCATATCCAGCACTAGTTGAAAAAAGCCAGAGTAAGCTAGGTTAGCGCTGATTGCCATCATGCTAAATAAGAAAATCAGCGTTTTATAATCAATCGCTCCCCATGCTTCTTTAAGATCTAAAACGCCCAATGCCATCAGCAAAGATGAACCAACTAGAGCAATACTGGCTCGATTCATGCGTAAACCAGGTATATACCCTAAACCCAAACCGACATAAGTCACTATAATGACGATGTATCTAAAAACAATCATTTGGATGTCCAGATTTTAGATGACTCCCATCAGGAGTATAAAATTACCTATCTTTTTTACTTTCTTTCTCTGCGTCCTTGGCGGTTTACAGCCGTTTTTACATAAAACCACACCGTTTGTAAGGGCGAACAGCCGTGACGCTCGTACCCCTTCGGGGAAGCAAGCTACGCATGATTGCGTCTCCCCTTGGGAGAAGACTCGCGCTTCGCTACGAAGATCGCCCCTACGACTATGGTCTATTTACCTGAAAATTGCTGTAAATCGTTATTTTGCTGCTTCGGGAGTAGTGTAGAGACAAGGACGATCGCCTCTCTTTGATTTCAGGCAATGCCAGGAAAGAAAACTACCAAGGGGATTTTAACGTAGAGACGCGATCGCAATTTTCATGCCAATAAAAGTGCCTGCTAGGGATCGACAACGCCTTTCGGTTCTAAAGACACAGCTTGCCCATTGATAGAAAGCGCTGTAGCTTGTATAATCTCACCTTCTCTATTGCGAGTTCCAAAACCTTGAGCTTGGATTTTATCTCCTACATTCGCCGTATTGACTAGCTGATTGCCTACATGTGGTGGGAACTTCACAATTGCACCATTGGAGACAATGACGCCATTAATCTCACCTCGATGTCCCACTAACCAATGCTGGGCGGTTCCCTCCACAGATAAAGTACTGTAGTTGCTCAAGCCAGGCGGTTGAGGTGGTATGGTGGGAGGTTGAGCGACTAAAGTCTGTCCAGTTTGAGAATTAGTAATGCTTCTGGCTTTTACCTCTTCACCAAAGCGGGTAGACAAGCCTGGTTGTCCTGAAATAGTGATCTTCGTTCCTTGAGTCACCAAAGCCAATAAGCTGTCCCCCATATGAGGCGGAAATTTTACTTGTAACCCATTTTTAAGTAAGAGTCCATTCACCTTACCTTCAGGGTTAAGAAGATATTGTTGCACAACTCCAGTCATAGTCGTTTCTTCTGCTTTGGGGAAGACTGGGGGTGGTGGTTGGAGTGGGTTAGGAATATCCTGAGTGTTAGTATTCTGCAAATCAGTAGCCAGGAGATTGTTGACTGGCGATCGCTGAGTTCCAATGAAGTTACTAGCAACACTATTGTAGGCAAATACACTCATAAGCGCGATCGCCGCTCCTGTACTCCCACTGATCAAGATTAATTTTAACTTTTGCTGTCGCGAGTGAACTGAGCTTTGCTGTGCTTGGATTTGCTGTATAGCTTTTTGAATCAACTCTGGAGGAATATGTACTTCGGCTCCTGCCTGTATAAGCTCCTCTAAAGAATAGTCCTGTTTTTCTTGCTCATATAGGTGAGCAGCCAGAGTAAAAACATTTGTAGCAACTTCTTTGGAAATCCGAACTTCTGAGTTATTTTTCACAAAAGACGACCTCACGAATCCTGAATGCAATTGTATGGAATATGCGATCCGAAATATAATAGTGCAAAAATCGTGCCATAGATACAAGACGACTTTGGCAGATTAATGCCACATTATGAATCTGCTTCGATAGCTATATGTGATGAAACCCTTTGTATTACCCCAAAGTTGGACACTCCGACAGCAACTCACAATCTTGAGCATCCTGTTTTTAGGTTTAAGTGGAGCTGCATTGTTGCTGGTAGTACAGCTATTTCAAAGTTTAGAGGGTGTAGTGGTAGCCAGAAACCAAAAAACACTGACTTTTGCCAATACTAGACTGATTAAGCTGTTTTGGGAATTACCGGGGCAAATACCAAAGTCAAGCAAGCAGCCGGACACGCAGTTGGAGGAACTCTCAAATGAAGCGCTCACGGTTTTTCCCAGAGTAGAAGGAGGATTTTACCTGCTGCAACAAGATCGACTATTAGGCTATGGATTTCCTACACACGGAGGACCTATCCCGAAAAAAGATATTCCTGCGGTTGAGCGAAGTACAATTTTACAATTAACTCGCAGAGCGACAAGTCAAGGCTTACCCCAAGAATTAATCCGGAAATCTGGTTTTGATATTCTGGTACTGCGTGCAGATCCGCTGCCTTTATGGGGAGCAGTATGGACAATGAAACGTATGCCTCGCCTTGAAGATGGTGATCAAAAAGTTCTGAGTCTTCTGGTTGTTTTCGGAAATTTAGTGGTGGGAGCTTGGACTTTTTATATTGCTTTACAACTTCACCGGGGAGTACAGCGACTCCAGGAGAGTATTAAGGTGATGGAATATTCTAAAACTTCGCTGATTCCACCCCTACCAGCCGAAATGGGATTGTTGGGATCTGCGATTAATACCATGCAATGCCGTCGCCAAGAGTTAGAACAGCGTTTGCAACGAGTTGAGCGTTTGGCATCTTTAGGACATCTGGTAGCAGGAGTAGCCCATGAAGTCCGCAATCCACTAGCCAGTATGCGTCTGAATTTGCAGTATACAGAACGACAACTCCACAATCTTGGGGTAACCACTCTACCGACTGCCAGCTTAATAGAACAAGTAGATCGTTTAGAGCATTTGGTACAACGACTGCTGTACTTTGACCAAAATCAGTCAGAGGAGGAAATGGTGAGGACTTCCCTAGAGGCGATCGCTTTTGAATCTGTTTCCTTGCTGCGTCTACCAGCAGAAGAAAAGGGAGTTGCACTCATTTATCACGAGCCTGCTAAGGCTTTACCCCAGATATTACTGCGTCGCCGGGAGTTAGGACAGGTGATGGTGAATTTAATCTTGAATGCTATCCAAGCTAGTCCACCAGGAGAGACAGTTGAGGTGGGTGTAGAACAGCAAGACGATTTGGTAACTTGGGTAAAAGACTCAGGATCGGGTTTGTCACCAGAAGAGCGCGAACGAATTTTTGAGCCTTTCTATTCCACAAAGCCGGAAGGAACGGGGTTGGGTTTAGCAATTAGCCACGAGATCGTCACGAGACATAAAGGATATATTAGTTTGACTTCTCAGCCTGGTTGTACTATTTTTAGCGTTTATTTACCAACTAAAATTCAGGAATCAGGAGACAATCGTGTCTAAAATTCTCATTATTGATGATGAAAAAGCTTTGCGTCAGGCAATGGCGCAGATTCTTAATGATGTTGGGCACACAGTTGTAGAAGCCGCAGATGGACAGCAGGGGCTGAAGATCATTCAACAAGATGCGGCATCTCGCCCTGACTTGGTGTTTCTGGATCTGAAAATGCCCAAAACTCAGGGAAGTGAAGTTCTTAAAGCTTTGGGAAAAACACTGTTTGAACTACCTGTGATTGTGATGACGGCATATGGGACGAGTCGTACAGCGATTGAAGCGATGCAGTTGGGAGCCTATGATTACTTAATTAAACCTTTTGATATGGATGATTTGGTTAATCTAACTCAAAAGGCTTTAGCTCACTCCCATGCTTTAGCCTATCAGTTTGGTGAAGCAAATCCCGAAGCTTTAGGACACCCAGAAGAACTATTGGGGCGATCGCCTGCAATGGCATCCGTATTTAAACTTATTGGTCGAGTTGCTCAAGTCAATACCACAGTCTTAATTACCGGAGAATCAGGCACTGGCAAAGAGTTAGTCGCCTCCACTCTCCATACTACCAGTCCTCGCAGTCGTGGACCTTTGGTAAAAGTCAACTGTGCGGCACTTCCAGAACATCTGTTAGAAGCAGAGTTATTTGGGCACGAAAAAGGTGCCTTCACCGGAGCCAATCATTTACGAATCGGTCGATTTGAGCAGGCAAATGGTGGAACGATATTTCTTGATGAAGTTGGAGAACTGAGTTTGGTGATTCAGGGGAAATTGTTGCGGGTGTTACAGGATAAATCCTTTGAGCGGTTGGGTAGTAACCAAACCAAAACCGTAGATATCCGCATCATAGCTGCCACCAATCGCAATTTAGAGCAGATCGTCAACCTAAATCAGTTTCGGGAAGATCTTTATTATCGCTTGAATGTGGTACGGATTGAACTGCCGCCTTTACGCGATCGCCTAGAAGATTTAGAGCAACTGACTCAACATTTTTTAAGCTACATTGCTTTGCGTAATAATATGAAGATGGGAATCACTGGCGCTGCAATAGAAAAACTTAGAGGTTACTCTTGGCCTGGAAATGCGCGAGAGTTGCAAAATACTCTAGAAAGAGCAGCTATTCTTTCTGGTGGGCGAACAGTTTTACCTGAACATCTTATCTTTAGTCAAGAAAAACAGATAGATTTATCGATTGTGTCAGATAACTAAAACCACATAGAATTTGTAGAAGCTTAAGCCTTACTACAGAAGTAGGAAATCAGCTTTGCAAAAGTGGTGTGCTTTCAACTTTATGATTATGACCATTTCTTGAGGAATTCTCACAAGAGCAATTATTCACTATCTTCTTATGGTTACATACTTTTACCTTATGGGTATCCTTTAGGATCTTCTTCAATTCCTTAATTTTATCTTGATAATCATATGTGTCAAAGTAGCAATTTGCAAAAGCTTGCAAAGCATTGAGATTTTCGGGTGATACATCATCTAAACTATCTTTTTCTAATTTAGCTTGAAATCGAAAATATGTTTCTCGGGGCAGCATACTCGTGGCGATATGATCCATTGCTTGAGAGACTCCGTCAAAAAGTACATTGGTGATATGATAACTCCATTTGTAAATTCCCCAATTTTTCGCCTGTTTTATACTAATAGAACGATTAGAATCACCTGTACCTAAAGAGACCACCACAAAATCCTCTATTGGTACAAAATCCTCTATTGTTAATTTTAGGTTCTTTGTAGCTTTCATGCCCTCTGCGATCGCACAAGCTGTAGGATTACTGGCAATTACACCACCATCAATCAGAGGAATTGTGTATGGTTCTGCATTGCCATTCTTCATTTCCATAATATGTGCAGGGAAAAACATTGGTGCAGATGATGAGGCTTTACAAATTTCCCACATAGGAATTTCATTGTAATTATCTTCCCTGCTGTCAAAGATAACAGCTTTTCTATTCAAAGTATCATAACTGGTAACTAAAGTAGTAAGCTCATTTCCATTTAAATACCTTATATCCTTAAAAAACAAGTCGCCGCCTTTAGCATTTTCATTCTCCGGAGGGGAAATCTTAGAAATATATTTTTCTGGGATTTTTGCACGTTGAAATTCCTCTTGAAGGACCTTTTTTAATCCTTGATCACAGTAAAGTTGTTGATCTAACCCTTGAGTAGGTAGATGCTTGATGAACTTAATAGTACGACGTAAAGAATCTAACTGTGGAAATATCTCTTCACCACGGTGTTTATAAATATTAACTAGCTGACTTGCGGGGATACCTAATGAAATACCACAAGCTAAGATACTGCCGGTTGAAGTTCCTGCTATTAGATTAAAATGATCCTTTATAGGTTTCCCTAGCTCTTTTTCTAAGCGGTCTAACCAAACAGCTGTAATTAATCCACGTATTCCGCCCCCATCTAAGGAAAGAATACGATAAGTTTCCCGAGGATTTTTACCTTCTTTTCCGTTAGTATACATACTTTTGATAACTCTCTTTATTGGTAGATGACAGGTGTGTCTTAGTAATGCAGTAACAACATAACCTACCAACTCAGGTTGCACTATTACGGATTTTTTCTAAATATTTTTGAAAAACATGGCTCCTCTGAAATGCTCTGTAATAAGTAGGTCAACATAATTAATTATACACTCTTACTAATCTGAAACCCTTGAAAAATATCAACGCTAAAAT
>JAQYWN010000435.1 GCA_029379265.1 Rhizonema sp. NSF051 | reverse complement strand
ATCTAAATTCTGACTATCTTGTTGCTTTTCCGGATCATTTGATAAAATTTGGCGAATTTTATTATGGCTTTTCTGATAATCATTAATTTGCTCGTACATCCATGCTTGATAGTGCCTGCTAATGTCATCCGGCTCTCCTATTTCAACTATATTTCCTTCTTTCAGCCAGACAGCTTGAGAACATAGACGAGAAACTGAACCCGTATCATGAGAGACGAACAACATTGTCCCTCCTGAATCTTGAAAATCCTTAATACTAGCCATGCACCGATGGATAAAAACTCCATCTCCTACTGCTAAAGCCTCATCTACAATTAAAATTTCCGGGTTAACATTAATCGCTACAGAAAAAGCCAAACGGATAAACATCCCGCTAGAATAAGTTTTAACAGGTTCGTCAATAAAATCTCCAAGATCCGCAAACCCTGCAATTTCATCAAACTTGTCTTCAATTTCTTTTTGGGTTAAGCCCAACAACCGCCCATTAAAAAATACATTTTGCCTACCTGTAAACTCTGGATTAAAGCCACAACCGAGTTCCAACAGTGCAGAAACTCTACCCTTTACTTGCACTTCTCCCATCGTGGGTGTCAGTGTTCCGGCAATAATTTGCAACAGCGTACTTTTCCCAGAGCCGTTGCGTCCAACAATTCCTACTGTCTGTCCCTTGATAATCTCTAGATTAATGTCCTGTAGTGCCCAAAAATCATGAGATCTGCGCTTACCCGGTAACAAAAGCTCCTTCAGCCGATCTACCGGATGAGCATACTGCTGAAAGCACTTTGAGACGTTCGTCAGGGAAATTACAATTTCTTCTCCCATGCTTATGCTATCTATTTTTACAACTTCCACACCATATTACAATCAAGGCTGTTAAAGCTTAGCCTCAGTATCTTTATTATTAACGCAGTATAATATACTGCGTTAAATTAATCGCCAAAAACTACGGCTTTCTGTTCAAATTATTGTGGGTTATAACACAGTTACAGTAACTCAGAAAAACTTGCACTGTGCTTTGTCTGTATAATTTAAAATACCATTATCTTTTTCAGTCATCACCTCAAACAAATAGTCTGTAATTCAGGAAGCATTATAAACTCAAAAGTTCCTTTGTATCAAAGAGAACATCTTCTCATGTCTTCAGCCAAGTTATCCAAATTAATTCCTAGTAAAATTCCCCTTTATCCCCCAGATCGAACTCAAGTTCACAAAACATCAGCAAATGCTGGACGTAGACGACGATAACACGACAATCCGCTCCAAAACACCACAAGTGCAATTAGAAAAGCAACTCCCCACTCGCCCCAGTGCTTAAAGTCTCCAACTAAAACTAAGTCACGATAAACTTCTGCAATAGCTGCCATTGGATTTAACCAAAACACCCAACCTCGCCATTGCTGTGGAATCACACTAGCCGGGTAGACAAGTGGTGTCAAATAAAACCAAATATTGATTATTACCCCTAACGTTTGGGGGATATCCCGTAAAAATACTGTAAATCCCGCCGCGAAATAACCCAAACCAGCCGTAAACAACAACTGCGGCAGCCAGATCAACGGTAAAAGCGCTAAAGTTGGATGTAAAGTGTGAGAAATGACTGCTACTAAAACAATCAACGCCATTAAACCGAAAGAACTTTCAATAAATGTTGACAAAACAGGCACCAGGGGTAACAAAGCTAGGGGAAATACAACTTTCTTGACTAAATTTGGCTGTCCTACTACCGAAGCAGCAGACTGCGTAAGTCCACTTGTAAAAGCAATCCAAGGAAGCAATCCCGCGAACAACCATAGACCAAAAGTGAGATTTTCATTTGTTGGCAAGCCCTTGAGAGCTAGCTTGACCTTCAGTACTATCGAAAACACATAAGTATAAATGAGTAGCTGTGACAACTGATTTAACAAGGGCCACAAATTACCCATAACAGAACCCTTGTACCGGGCATCTAGATCGCGTCGTACCATAATTCTCAGTAAGTCGAACTTTGCCCACCACGATTCATTAATTGGCAAAAAACGCTTGAGATTACCAGCCTTACGGACAACTACTCGCATAATGCACAACAATTCCTATTTCCTCGCTTACTGTTTACATACTTAACTTGGTCTGCTCAGTCGAAATTACTTGTAGTTTAAAACTACATCGTCTCCTCCTCATACATTCAGGTGTGGCAATCAGATTCATCTAAATATAATAATCTTTTGGCTTCAGGTATTTAAGCAGAGTGCCGTCTTCAGCTACACTGAGTCTTGTTTATCGCATTGATTTAGTTAGCATGGAAATTGGACAAAGAGTTAAAGTTTATCGTTTGCGCGATCGCGTATCTCGTCCTATCGTCAAAAGGCTGGGACAAGTAGGCACTATACAAGGCTTCAAAATGACCGATAGTAGCGGTGTCGGCATCGTGGTGAAGTTTGAAGATAATTTTACCACTTGGTTTTTTGAAGATGAACTCAAACTCGCGCAGTAGCTAGTGTCAGCTTCTAAGAGCCGAGTGCTAAGTTGGAGTTAAAAAGTCGGCTTGAAAAATTAGGAATGAAGAAATGGCCCTGATATTGACATTTTTGGGCAAAAACAGCACCAATCGAACACAAATTGCGATCGCTGCGGCCAAGTTATTAGCAAGCCAAGGAAAGCGTGTCCTCCTAGCTGGACTTGCAGAACCAACATTGCCAGCTCTTTTAGGTGTCCCTGTTGGTTTCGATCCTCAGGAAATTGGTGCTAATTTGCATGTCGTTCAGTTTCATACCTCCTCACTGCTAGAACGTACTTGGGAGGAAGTGAAAAAACTCGAGAGGCAATATCTCCGTAGCCCTTTTCTGAAGGATATTTATGGTCAAGAGCTGCCAGTGTTGCCTGGTATGGATGGCGCTCTTGCCTTGAATGCCATCCGCGAGTACGACGAAAGTGGCAAATATGATGCGATCGTCTACGACGGTACGGGCGACGCCGCTATGTTACGAATATTGGGTATGGCAGAGTCTCTGAGCTGGTACGTGCGTCGGGTTCAGCAATTATTTATCAAATCTGACATAGGCAAGGCAATTTCCGAATCACCCTTTGTTCAACCGCTTATTAGCACATTTTTCAATATTAACTGGACGTCCGATACTTTTGCTCAACCTACCAACCAAATTAATAATTTGCTGGATAAAGGGAAAGCAGTTATTGCCGATCCTAAGCGCGTTGCAGCTTTCTTAGTCACAACAGACGATCCTGTAGAACTGGCTACATCTCGTTATCTTTGGGGTAGCTCTCAACAAATTGGTCTCACTGTGGGGGGGACAGTAGTTGTATCAGATAATACAAATATAAATCTATCAGTGGATTTTTCTCCTCTACCAGTCAGTGTCGTTCCTAACCCCACACAGGGTGATTGGCAACCATTGATCGATGCTTTACCCAACTTTGTCGAACAAGCAACACAAGCTCCCAAGCCGATCGAATTTGATATCTCTGCCCGTCAAGTACGCTTATTCTTACCAGGATTTGAGAAAAAGCAAGTTAAACTGACTCAGTATGGACCAGAAGTCACCGTGGAAGCAGGAGATCAACGACGTAATATTGTCCCCCCTCCATCCTTAAGTGGCAAGACTATTACTGGCGCAAAGTTTCAGAACAATTATTTGATAATCTCGTTTTGAGAGAGTTAGGAATTAAGAGGCAGAGGGAGTGGAGTTGTTGTAGACATGCAACAAAGTAGCGCTTCTATACAGGAGTTAAGAATAAAATTAAAATTGCTGACTCAATGCTCTTTGTACTCTAATTCATAACTTATTTAACAACTTCTCCACTCTTTACTCCTCACTCCTCACTATCACTATGCCTTATGTCTGAATCAACTCCAATTACCCCAAATCCCGATTCACAACAGGAAGCAAAAGCTGTTGTTGATCGTAATGCTCAAACCAGGCAACTCCTGGGTATGAAAGGTGCCGCATCAGGGGAAACCTCTATTTGGAAAATCCGCTTGCAATTGATGAAGCCCATCACCTGGATTCCCCTCATTTGGGGTGTGGTTTGTGGTGCGGCTTCTTCTGGTGAATATACTTGGACACTTGAAAATGTGTTGAAGTCAGCAGCGTGTATGTTACTAGCTGGACCATTGCTGGCAGGTTACACGCAAACTCTAAATGAATACTACGATCGCGAAATCGATGCCATCAACGAACCTTACCGTCCAATTCCCTCGGGAGCAATTCCCTTACCACAGGTAATTACGCAAATTTGGGTATTGTTTATTGCAGGCATTGCCTTAGCATTTGCTCTGGATGTTTGGTCAGGTCATCAATTCCCAACTGTAACAGTAACAGCCATACTGGGTTCGTTTATAGCATACATCTATTCTGCACCACCACTCAAGCTTAAACAAAACGGTTGGCTCAGCGGCTACGCTTTGGGTGCAAGCTACATCGCTTTACCATGGTGTACCGGTCATGCTTTGTTCGGTGAACTTAATTGGAAAATTATCGTGATCACCGTGGTGTATAGTTTGGCAGGTTTGGGCATTGCCATTGTCAATGACTTTAAAAGTGTGGAAGGCGATCGCCAATTCGGATTAAAGTCACTACCAGTGATGTTTGGCGTTAGCACTGCCGCATGGATTTGTGTAGTATTAATTGATGTGTTTCAAGCTGCGATCGCAGTTTATCTCATTAGCATCCATGAAAATTTGTATGCAGCAATTCTACTCCTGCTCGTGATTCCGCAAATCACCTTCCAGGATATGTACTTCTTGCGTGATCCTCTCAAAAATGATGTCAAGTATCAAGCAAGTGCCCAACCGTTTTTGGTACTTGGAATGCTTGTTGCTGGTTTAGCGATCGGTCATGCTGGCGTGTATTAAATAAAATGAGGAGTTTTAACTTATAATCAACAACTCATAACTCCTGTACAGACGTAACAAGGAGGAGCGTCTCTACAACAACTCCTCACTCCCAAGCCTCCCTTCTTCTTCATAACTCTTTTTAGGATTTACCGTGTTACAACTTTTATATTTCCTAATCAATGCCATTCAACCTTTTCTAGTGCCTATTTGCTTCTTATCTGCTTGGACATTAGTCATTCTTTTTGCTTGGAGTCTTTGGACAACAGCAAGAGACACCGTTAGTAAAGCTCAGGCAATGCATCAAGTCCCCTGTACTGGCTGCCAGTTTTTTACCCAAGATTACCGTCTCAAATGTACCGTTCATCCCTGTATTGCCAACACAGAAGAAGCCATAAATTGTCGGGACTACCAACCAAAGACCAATTCCATGTTTTATTAATTGGTCGTTAGTCGTTGAGTTCCAAGTATTAAAAAACATCAGTAAATATAGCAATCTTATCTATTCTCCTTGAGAATTGCAGAATTCATACCCCCGATTTCTTACTCGAAGTCGGGGGTTTTGTTTCTTCAAAACGATCAATCAAAGAGGAAGTGGGAGCGTGAGAACCCCTAGCTAACTATTAACCATTTATTAACTACTAACTTCTAGCAAGACTTTTAAAACACCTTTAGTCTGGGCGTGTTCAAAAGCAGTTAGCCCTTCGGTAAGGGGGTAGCGAGCCTGAATAAGTGACTTGACATCAACGCTTTCTTGTGATAAAATATCGAGCGCAGCCGAAAAGGGACCACAACGGGAGCCAATCAAGGTAATTTCGTCCACTACCAAAGAGGACGCATCCAAGCTCAGCTTCCCAGCATAAGTACTTTTAAGCACCAAAGTGCCTCGTGGACGTAAAGCGCGGTGGGCGATAGCAAATCCGTCAGCGTTTCCAGTACACTCTACGGAAATATCAAACGTTCTGTCTACTACTGCGTCTGCTAAACCTGTTTTAATACCCAGCGCCTCTAGGTTAGCAAGTTTGTCTTGATGGCGTCCTATAACCAAAAGATCGCAGCCAGTTAAAGCTAATGTTTGCGCCACTAATTGCCCAAGCTTGCCATCCCCAATCACCAACACCCGATGATCTGGAAGTAACGACACCTGCTGCTGGATTTCTAGCGCTGCGGCTAAGGGTTCGGTAAATGTTGCGACTTCTGTAGGGACATTCTCTGGAACAGGATGTAAGTTCTCTATCGGCAAACACAGATAGTCTGCAAAAGCTCCGTTACGATTAACAATGCCAAGAACAGTGCGGTTTTCACAGTGAGTCGATTGTCCACTAAGACAGAAACGACACTTTCCGCAAACCGCATTGATTTCTCCAACGACACGCTGGTTAACTAAATGTTCTGGTCCTTGTTCGACCACACCCACAAATTCGTGTCCTATAATACCAGTATATGGATAATAGCCTCTCTTAAGTTCGATGTCAGTATTACAGACACCTGCGCACAAAACGCGCACTAAGGCTTCACCTGGTGGCGGTTCGGGAGTAGCGATATCAGTGCGGAGTTGTAGTTGATTGTTTTCGAGCCAAAGTCCTTTCATCATTTAGTCTTCTTAAATAGATTTTACGTTTTGACTGACGCAGTAACGTTGAGAAAAATTTTTGACCGCAAAAATAGGCTTTAACGATAATTATAGTATTTACGCAATAGTACTTGAAAAACGAACCTTAAGAGGCTTATAGTACACAAAGGAATAAGAGTTTGAGAGAGTTTTTTGCGTCAGTCCTTAAGTATTTAAGCGGACATGATATAATAGCGATTCTTAATACTTAGCAATCGCTGGGTTGAATCTTATTGTTTGTGTATGTGCCAGATACTTCATAAATGATGTTAAAGAATTTTTAAGTTGTTTAAATTTTTGGAGCGTCATATTTGCTCTCCTTTAAATAGACTTGGGAAGTAAGTGGGCGTGAATAAATACAACTTTATATTAGGATATTGTCTTCCGGACAGAATACTTGCCTATGCGCTCTTCAAGGCGCAATTAATGGTTGGTGTGTCATGAGTTTAATTTCATAACTTGTCAGTAAAAACGAACAATTTTGTCAAACCCGCCCTTACTAGGGTTCATAGCATCGCAACATTTGTTTACATATTTAACTTTTTTTGCTCCAACCTACTTAACTTTAATT
>JAQYWN010000434.1 GCA_029379265.1 Rhizonema sp. NSF051 | reverse complement strand
TTTCAATCCCACGTTTTTAAGCGTGGGTATCATAGCTGCCTTCAGCATAGCTGCCCTCTGCCTTCTGAACTTATCTTAGTTTCAGCCTGTTTTTATTCGGACGTAGCAGTCTTAATGAAGCAAATGGTTTCCATTAGTTCAACTTCCGAAGAAGTTAAAAGACTTATAAAGAACTTGAAGTCCGGATACTAAAAGGAGTTTCCATTAGTTCAACTTCCACTGAATCTATGCAACTGGCACAGTGCGATGCCTTCGGCGGTTCGCGAAGCGACCATCGCTCGTAATTTTGCACTCAATCTCTATCGGAATATCGGTTTTGACAATATGGCTCAAGCACAGAGGCGTTCAGGCTTTGGTCTCAGCACACTTATGGCACTATTTAAAATGAAATAGCCCTGGCTCAAAACCACGATAGATTAATAGTTTCAGCCTCCCGTTCCCAATTTTGGAGTATTCTATTCAAATGAACTATAATTTCGACAAAATCATTTTACGTCCCAACACTCGTTCTCTCAAATATGATATGCGGGAACGATACGCTAAGCCTAAGGATACTATACCCATGTGGGTTGCGGACATGGATTTTGAAGCTCCTCCTGAGGTTCTCCAAGCCATCCGACAACGCGCAGAACATGGAATTTTTGGCTACAGCGTCAGAACTGACGATTACTACGATGCTGTGATCAACTGGATGCGGCGGCGGTTTGCTTGGGAGGTTAAACAGAGTTGGATTACCTTCACTCCTGGGGTTGTTCCGGCATTAAACTTCGCAATCAAAGCTTTCACAAATCCTGGGGATAAGGTGATTATTCAACCCCCAGTGTATTACCCCTTTATGAATGCGGTGATCAACAACGATCGGCGACTAGTAACCAACCAATTGATTCAACACGAAAACGGCACATATGCCATTGATTTCGATGATTTGGAACGTTCTATCGACGACCAGACGCGATTAATTATCTTTTGTAGTCCTCATAATCCAGTGGGGAGAGTCTGGCGTCTAGAAGAACTAAATCGTTTTGCAAAAATTTGTCTGAAACATGACCTTGTGGTTGTTTCTGATGAGATACACGCAGACCTAATCATGCCGGGGTATAAGCACACCGTGCTTGAGACGCTTTCCGATGAAATTGCCAGCCGCGTTGTGACCTGCACAGCCCCAAATAAAACATTTAATCTCGCTGGACTGGGACTTGCTAACATAATAATCTCTAACGCATCGCTGCGTAACAGGTTTAATACTGAGCTGTCCAAAGCAGGATTGATGATGACAAATACCTTCGGCATTGAAGCTACCATTGCGGCTTATCAGTATGGTGAACCCTGGCTCGAAGCGTTGAACTCCTACCTTCATCAGAATTTTAAATTTTTAGCGTCCTTTGTTCATGACCATCTCCCCCAGGTAAAAGCTATCCCTTTAGAGGGGACTTATTTGGTCTGGTTGGATTTCAGGGATATGGGACGCAGCAACGATGAGATTAAGGAGACCTTGCTTAATCAAGCAAAAGTATGGCTAAGCGATGGTTCAACCTTTGGTAAAGGCGGCGAAGGATTTCAGCGGATCAATATTGCAACTCCACGGGATGTCTTAGAACGTGGGTTAAAACAAATCGCAAAAGCCTTTGCCGATAACTGATCAAAATAAAGTTTAAAATCCAAAGAAAAGCAGTTGGCAACGCAAAAGAAAATAAAAAGTGACATTTTAGAATGAAATAGCTCTGACAATTTTCTCTGCAATTTCTATGGTTTAAGAGAATCTTGTGCCAGAATGGTGAAGAGATTGTCCTTCTGGATTCTTTAATGTATTATTTCATTCTCGTTTGATTCATTTACTTCCGTAATAACCGATTGTGACGCCCTTGAGTGCGGAATGTGGGATAGATTGTCTTTAGTCTTGGGAGTTGTTGCCCGCTTTATCACAGGTTTTGCCACCATCCGCATACCTATTGGTGCTGCTAAAGTTAAACCCCGACGTACAGGGCGCACGGGATGCTTGTTCATTAGGGAGAGTTGAAAGCGCGATAGAATTGTTGCTAACACGAGTTTCATTTCATACTGGGCAAAAGCCATCCCAATACAGCGACGATTGCCGCCACCAAAAGGCAAATACTCATAAGGGGAAAATTGTCGTTCTAAAAACCGTTCTGGTTTAAACTGCTTTGAGTCCGGATAGACTTCTTCGCGATGGTGCGCTAAGTAGATACTCGTAGCGATAACTGTACCTACTGGGAGGTTGTAACCCATAACGACTATCGGGGCTTTGGCAATCCGCCTAAAACCACCCGTAACAATGGGGTAGATGCGCAGTGTTTCAAGGCAAACGGCTGTTAAATACGGTAATTTAACAATGCTACTTGGATCTGGGTTGTCACCAAAAAAGTCAAGTTCTGCCAGCAACTTTTCACGGACTTCAGGAGTGTGATCGCACCAGTAAAACGCCCATATCAATGCAGATGCAGTGGTTTCGTGTCCCGCAACCAACAGAGTCATCAACTCATCGTGTAACTCTTCATCCGTCATAGACTGACCGTCTGCGTAACGAGCTGACATCATTAAACTGAGGATATCTTGGCGATTTTGGTCTAATTCAGCCCGACGTTCGCGAATCAGTCCATAAATAAGTTCATCTATTTGTCGTCGCAATTGCAAAACTTGTCCCCACGGACTCCAAACACCTAAATCTTTTTGGATGAACGGAATAAAGAAGACCGTAGACATTAAGAGGGAACCGTTGATATCCAGCAATTTTGTCAACAGTTGGCGAAGTTCTTGAAAACGCTGCCCCTCATCTAAGCCAAACACTGCCCGCAAGATGACGCGGAGGGTAATTTCTTGCATTGATGCCCGAATTTTGAAAGGCTGTCCAATGCGCCATTCCTTCGTGACTTGCTGCGTAATTTCACGAATGTTTTCACCATAAGCCCGCATCCGTTCGCCATGAAAAGGAGGAGTTAACAATTGACGTTGGCGCTGGTGGCGTATTCCATCCTGTAAAATCAGGGAGTTCGCTCCCAGTAAATATTGTAGACCAATGTTAGTCTTACCAATATCAAACTGGTCTGAAGTAGCCGCAAAAATCTGTTGTAATGCTTGGGGGTGACTGAAGACGATAGTGCTGGGACCATTGCGATTCCAGATGGTAAAGTTGTCACCATAGACTTTAGCAAAATCCTCCATATATTCCAAAGGCTGGAAAAGGAATTTCATCCGCCGCAGAAAAGCCGGCATTTTTGGACCATCAGGTAGACTGTTAGTTGCTGTCATTGTCACTTTCTGAATCGAATGCTTCTTTATTGTGGCGATTTTAGAAGTGATTTGGACGTATAGAAACCATTTGACATCTTAGTCCGGTTCTACAAGCCTCTTAATCATTAGCCGCATTGGAGCAGAGATTGAGTTTGGCAGTGGCACCAGCCTTTCTTTCGTTCAAAGTTCAAAACCCGAATTTTACAACGCTCCATCCTTTGCATTGGAGCGCTCGATTACCCCGAAAGACTACTGCCGGAACAAATCCACATTTACCAAGTGCAGCAATACGCTTGTTTTGAGGGTTTCTTCAAAAGTTGAAACTGGATTTTTCATATTTGGAACCAGAGCTTGAGTAACATACTTATGATGAAAGTTCCAGCACCCGAGCGTCTAAAACAGTTGCTACGCTCGGATCATGGTCAGTCAAAATGAGAGCACCACCCCGCTCTGTATAATGCTTGAGAACACTCAGCATTAACTTTAAGGAGTCGGGATCTTGCCCGACTACAATTTCATCCAATAAGCATAGCTGTGGTTGTCTTGCCAAGACTGCGCCGAGAGCCAATCGCCGCTTTTGCCCCTGAGATAAGGCTTGGGGATGTTTCATCATCAGCTCGCTGAGATTCAATCGTTCCAATAGAGAATTTGCCACATCTAGTGCAACTCCAGGTTGCAAAAATTCTGCCCGGACACTTTCGGCAAATAACTGATGATTGGGATTCTGCAACACAAATCCGACATCTCGTGCGATCTCGACTACTCGGCGGGAGGTATTTTCTCGTCCGAGAATTTTAATCGAGCCAGTTGTGGGCTTGAGTAACCCACTCAGCAGTTTTAAGAGCGTTGTCTTACCGCAACCATTCTCCCCTTTGAGCAACAGTGTCTCTCCTGCAGCAACCTCTAGATCGGGAAAGGGAGGATAGCCACCCCAACTAAGATTGAGTGTTTTTAACACATTAGACAACCGATCTCTATCGAGTACTTTGGGGCGGTGGAGATTGGACAACAGAGCATTAGTTTTTTCTTTGAAGCCGATCCTCGATTGAATATTCTGCTCCTGAAGCTTGCCATCAAGCATTCGATAAGTCCGATCACAAATTTGGTTAACAACATCTAACCGATGTTCGATGATTAACACCGCTTGACCGTGGCTAGCTTTCGTCTTTAATAACTGGAGCAGTAGATTAACCCCTTGAGTATCCAGATAAGCTAACGGCTCATCTAACAGCAAGATCGGTTGGTTCATCGATAGCAGACAAGCTAATAATAACCGCTGTTTCTGACCAGCAGAAAGGCGATCAATTGTCCAGTTCCGTTGCAATTCTAAGCCAAATTCTTGGAGGGCAGCAAGAGCTATTTCCCCGATTTTTACCTGGGGTACATTCCAGTTCTCCAACCCAAACACGAGTTCTTCCCACACGCAGTCTGTAAAAATTTGCGTTTCCACATTTTGGAGGAGAATACCGAAATACTGTGATCGCTGTCGGACTGACCAATTATGGATATCTTCTGTCCCATACTTAATATTGCCCGTCAAGCTGCCCCCTGTATGACTAGGGGAAATTCCGGCGAGACATTGCAGCAATGTGCTTTTGCCACTGCCCGTAGCTCCAGCGACTAGAACGATTTCACCGACATTGATTGTCAAATCAATCCCAGAAAGTGTCGGTTGCTCTGTCCCTGGATATCTAAAGCTGAGATCCTGGACTGTCAGTTGGGGGTTGGTAGCTGAGTGCATAAAACTAGGCATATCTTGTTATATTCGGACATATCTTGGCAATATGTTGTATACTAAAAGACCCAAGTTATCTGGGAATGCCTAGATTTGTCCTAATTTAAATGAACGGTGAATCTAGAGACGAAAGCAAATTACTTTCCCCATTCGAGATAGGACAAGCTCCCTAGCAGACAGATCGATCCGGCGAGAAAACCCGTGTCAATTGTCTGCCATTTTAACGGTTGATAGTTACTGCGAGGTGCATCAGGATCGTATCCCCGCGTTTCCAACCCGATGGTTACATCATCTGCGTAGGCAACAATCCGAAAAATTAGCGGCATTAGCAGCCCTGAGAACCAGTACTTGGGCTGGCGCGATAATTCAATGCCCCGCAATTGGTTGGCTTCAAAAATTCGGCGCATCTCCTGCTGCATCAAGGGTAGAAATCGCCAGATCAGCATCAAACTCAAGACCAAAAAGTTTGGTAATCGCACCGCTTGTAATGCGCGGACGAGATCAGCTGGCAATGTTGTTCCAGCTAGTAACGGGGTAGGTAATAACATCGTGACGATGCGTAAAATACTGACGAGTGGGTGAGACAAACTCCGAAACACTATCGCCACACTGACAAAGATCAACAGAGAGATCACACTGTAGATCAGAATCATCCAATTAATCCGTACCCACACCAGCACCAATCCTATTAAAATGATCGCCAGTAATCCCAATACCTCTGGTTTGTGTAGAGTAATGGCAATACTGGTAAACGCGATCGAGATACCAATTTTCACTAGAGGATTGACTCTCCGTAAGAAACTTGGCGCAGTTACATCGAGTTTAGCTTTCAACATCCATTTTTCCGGCTTGCTGAAGTTGCTTAATCGCTAATTCGCCTAACCACCAACCCAAAGCACCTGCAATTGCTACGGCGATTGTAATACCGACGATGAGTCCAGGATTACCAACGACTTTGGCCAACGACTCTGCCTTAGCTCCTGTTAACAGCATTTTTGCTGTTAACAACCCGCACAAGCTGGCACTAGCGAAAAATAGCAGGTTGCCAAATAAGCGGTTTCGTTTAGATCTATAGATCCCGATAAAAAACATGACAACTTCTGTCACCAAAGCGGTGACAGACAAGTACAGCGTGATGATGAACGTAATGGGAGGATGGAGTAATCCCATTAGCAGTGCAAGTGGCAGAATCATCAGCGCAACACTTCCCCGTTTCTGGAGGCGAGCCATTCCTAGGGTCAAAAAGATCGCTCCTAAGGGTGCCCATGCCAACAGTTGCATTCCTGGTGGTGTAAACAAACCGACGATGATGCCAGTAAGCAACATCCCCAACGTCATAAATGCGGCGAAAACGTAATCTCGCAGTTGCCAAAGTGTTCTCATAGGGAGCTTTGAAATAAGATTATTTAGCAGATATATTTTGGTTGATCTTACAGTAAAGGGAGGAGGTGTTATAACTACTGATGAGTGAAGAGCGTTGTAGTTTATACTGGCACGGCACAAGAGCTTATTCTCTCGTGTTACTAGTCCCTCAAATCACTCTCCCTTCTTTTATTTCCTTAAAGCATTGCACATCAAGTGGGGTATTCTCTATCATTTCTAGTCCCTTTTATCTTTGAGTCAAATTTATTTTCCCTATACTCTTCAATCCCACCTTCCGCACCTTAAAGGTAACACATGGAGCCACTCACTGCCGGGGCGATCGCAATTGGGATTGCGACTAAGGCTTTGGAAAAAACGGGTGACAAGGTAGGGGAAACCCTATGGGATAGAAATAAATTTATTGGTCATGGTACAAAAAAGTCTGCACAGAGACTTTGGGTGTCCCTGTGCAGATTGATTGATTATCAAAACTAGATAGAAGCAAAGTCTGCCGGATAGAGTACTCTATCCGGCGAGCTTTGCGCGTGAACTATTCCGCAGCAGGAGGAAGTGCTGGTACTTCAGGCTCCCCAGGAATCATCAGTGGTTTGTTGGGTTCAAAGGAATCCCAAACGTATTGTTTCGTTGTTTTCTCGAATCCAAGGAAGTACTGTTTCCAATTCTCCAAAGAAGGAACTT
>JAQYWN010000433.1 GCA_029379265.1 Rhizonema sp. NSF051 | reverse complement strand
AACAAATTTGGGTGAACCCAGACTGTGGTTTGAAAACTCGGCGTTGGGAAGAGGTCATGCCCTCAATGAAAAATATGGTAGATGCTGCCAAAGTCTTGCGGCAGGAAGTTAATGTAACTCCAAGTTAGCAGTATACTCTCTTGAGTGCTTTGAGACTTTTGTCAGAGGCTGATTATTGAAATAAATAATAAAGCCTCATTATCTACACTCGTCTTTACTTTCTCCGCGTTTTTGCGGTGCTTTTTATTTTGGAGTTTAAACGTGATGGTAACGACAGTAGAAACAATGACAGCAGTTGACGACAAACTATCCAAGCGATTTTTAGAACTCGATCCAGCAGGTTACTTTATCATCTACTTAGATCGGGGAGCAGGCTTAATCTGTGCTAAACATTTTACCAATCAAATTAATGAGCAAGGATTAGCTGTTGATCCAGAAACCGGAAAACCCATTCCGGCAACCGTCAAAGTGGAAAGACAAGCAACTACCCTCTTTACAGGAAGAACTGCCAAAGAAATTTGTATTCAACTGTTTGAGGAAACTAAACCTTGCCCAGTGAGCCGATTGGATCATGCGGCTTACTTGGGACGTGAGTTTATGCGAGCAGAATTGGCATTGGTGACAGGACAAGATTACGCACAGGATTAAGCTTTTGATGACTTAACGGCTAGCTTGAGAAGGCAGAGGGCAGAAGGAAGCTATGCTGAAGTACCTCTGCCTAAAGATAAAGACAGAGGGGTCACCGATTGCAGATAATGCCGAACTCAGCACAAGCAGCGTTCGTCAATCCGGTGTACGTTTTTGTTAGGCATTTCCTCCAAGCCACAAACCGATAGCCCGATTCATGTTTGGATATTTTTCAACACTGGTAAGAACGACTTGCATTTTCTTGCTCATGGGATCACAGAGAGTGCTTCATTTTGTCAAACAGACGGCTCTCCCCAAAGCCAAACAGAAGCCTCTATCACCTAAAGGCACCTAAAGGGAAAACTATTCGAGGTGTTCAAAACATTGCAATGTTGATGTCTAGGACAATTTCGATAGCGAACGATCGTCTAATTCGATTCATCACTAAATAAAGAGTGAGCAAACCGTTAGCGAGACTTCACTCTCTCTCGTTGAACTGCACAGGCAGTGGGAATTTAGTAAGTCAAAGGTTCCTGCTACAAAATTCACGCCCTTATACCGTTTCACTTTAAAGTTGATACATTTAGGCTTGCAGGGGAAGCAGGGGGAGTAAATTGTATCAAGATTTTCGTGAAATGGTATTAGAGATTCGGGCAACAATTTTATCTCGCAATAGCGTACAAGATCGTTGAAAACAATGTCAATTTCACTGTTTCACAAACACTTCCTAACAAAAATCTGTGACATCATCTGTATTCGCTACCGAACGCCTGCTTTTTACTCCCGCAACTCCCAAGACAGACGCTATCCCCACCATCTTCGCTTTTCCAAATGATTATACGGTGGGGATAACAAGCCTGGGCTATCAAGTGGTGTGGGCAACTTTAGCGATGCGTTCTGATATGCAGGTGAGTCGCCTGTTTACCGATATCCACGAACAACTTCCAATTGAACCAGAAATACTCGGCTTTTCCATGTCTTGGGAACTGGATTATGTCAATATTTTGAATTTACTGGAATCTTTAGAAATTCCTATCAGGGTAACTTCCCGTGATGATCATCATCCCATAGTTTTTGGTGGCGGTCCTGTACTCACTGCTAACCCTGAACCTTTCGCTGATTTTTTTGATGTCATTTTGCTGGGAGATGGCGAAAACCTGCTAGGAAATTTTATTGACGCTTACAAATCCGTCAGAAATGCCTCTCGACAAACTAAACTGCTTGCACTTGCACAAGTGCCGGGAATTTATGTACCAAGTTTGTATGAGGTGATTTATCATGCATCCGACGGGGAAGTCAAATCAATTCAACCAATTTCAACAGACATCCCTGCCGTAGTACAAAAGCAAACCTATCGGGGAAATATCCTCTCAACATCAACGGTTGTGACCCAAAAAGCTGCATGGGAAAATATTTATATGGTAGAAGTCGTCAGAAGTTGCCCAGAAATGTGTCGCTTTTGTCTGGCAAGTTATTTAACGCTTCCTTTTAGAACAGCAAGTGTGGAAGGTTCACTGATTCCAGCGATTGAAAAAGGTTTATCAGTGACAAAACGCATCGGATTATTGGGGGCTTCCGTCACTCAGCATCCGGAGTTTGAAAAACTACTCGATCACCTGAATCAGCCAAAGTACGGTGATGTACGTCTCAGTATTGCTTCAGTACGCACAAATACCGTCACAGTTAAATTGGCAGAAATCTTGGCGAAACGAGACTCGCGCTCGCTCACGATTGCTGTTGAAAGTGGTTCAGAGAATTTACGGAAAATTATCAACAAAAAATTACAGAATGAGGAAATTATCCAAGCGGCGATCAATGCTAAAGCTGGTGGATTAACAAACTTGAAACTTTATGGAATGGTAGGAATTCCCGGTGAAGAAGCAGAGGATTTAGAACAAACCGTGGCAATAATGCGCTCAATAAAAAAAACTGTGCCTGGATTGCGCTTAACATTTGGCTGTAGCACCTTTGTTCCCAAAGCACATACGCCATTTCAGTGGTTTGGAGTCAATCGGCAAGCTGAAAAGCGGTTGCAACTTTTACAAAAACAACTTAAGCCACAAGGTATAGACTTTCGACCGGAAAGTTATAATTGGTCAATCATTCAAGCTTTGTTATCTAGGGGCGATCGCAGACTATCCCACCTTTTAGAACTTACCCGTGATTATGGCGACTCCTTGGGCAGTTACCGTCGTGCTTTCAAACAACTGAAAGGACAAATACCCAACTTAGATTTCTACGTTCATGATCACTGGTCAACAGATATTGTATTACCTTGGAATCACTTGCTTGGACCTTTACCGCAATCCACACTAATAAAGCACTTAACTGAAGCTACCAGTTATTTCAACTTACCCCAAAAGGAACTTCAACCGGTGGCGTTGCTGAAAGAGTAACGATTTAAGTGGAGAGAGGAACTGCCCGAGACAACAAAAAAGTTGAGCAGCAAGCGGAGTGAACACTTCAACATCTCTATTGATGTGGAGTAGCACAAGGTTTTTTGGTGTAGTCGTACGGTAGTAATACCACAGATGCGTGTTCTCCCCTTCAACTCGCGTCATGTAGGTCTTGCTGACAAATGAAGACAGGCAATACGCGAGAAATAGTCATCTAGGAGAAAGTTTCATTTAATGGAAACCACAGTGAAAAAGTCGGATTTTGTCCTGAGTCCTTACATGAAGAGCAGCGACTTGCGGGCAACTTATCAAATCCTGAATACGGTTGTGCCTTATGTGGTTTTATGGTTTTTAGCACAAAAAGCAGCTTCTATTTGTTTCTGGTTGCTTGCGCCCATTATAGTTTTGATGACGCTGTTTTCAGTGCGTTGTTTTTCTTTAATGCATGATTGCGGACACTATTCACTCTTTCGTTCAAAAAGGGTTAATCGGATCATCGGTTTTATTCTGGGGGTGATCAACGCGATCCCTCAATATCCGTGGTCAAGAGGACATGCCTATCACCACAAAACTAACGGTGATTGGCAACGCTATCGCGGTCCTAGTGCATTACTCTCTACTGAGGAGTTTGCTCGCCTCAGTCCATCTGCCCAAAGGCGTTATGAACTACTGAGGCACCCATTCATGATCTTTCCGGGAGGTTTTTTTTATCTCGCGATTAAGCCCAGACTCGCCCTGATTGCCGGAACATATGATTTTATCACTCATCTACTGACTTGCTTGCAGCAAGATCTGAGTATGGATTTACCTCGAATCATCTCCTCCCATAAGTCTAGAAATTGGTACACTGCGGCTGAGTTTTGGCATTTGTTGTTCAACAACATTTGTGTAGTCGGCAGCTGGATTTTTCTGGGGTATTTACTTGGATTTGGTTTTTTCGCTTTGGTTTACTCAATCACGCTAACTTGTGCTGCGGCAATCTTTATCTGCGTCTTCTTTGTTCAGCACAACTTTGATGGCTCTTACGCCCACGAAACTGAAGGATGGGACTATCTCGAAGGAGCAATTAAGGGCAGCAGTCATCTGGAGTTACCCACCGTTTTAAAGTGGTTTTCCGCCGATATCGGCTACCATAACATTCATCATCTTTGCGACAGAATCCCCAATTACAGCCTCCAAGCTTGCCACAATAAAAATATTCACCTGCTTGGGAGTGCAAAAATGCTGCGAATGGTAGATATTCCTGATTGCTTCAAATACATTCTGTGGGATTGTCCCTCCAATCGCCTCCAGTCGATAGCATCGTTTCGTCAAGCTGCGCAATCCATCGACCTAGAGAGAACCAACGAGGCGTAAAGAATACTGTTGTTTCCATCCTTTTAAAAATTTCGCAACGCCTTAAATAACTTTATGCATCCTTGACACTGCTGATTCTTTAAGGTATTTATATATACTAAAGATATTTGGAATAAATGCAGAGATAGCACAGCTAATTCCTGATCTGACAAGCGATTGCTAGCAATCTTCCCACTCTTGCCATAAAAAATAAAACTATATAGCACTATTCCAATTTTCCACAACATTCAAATGCACATTGATTTTAATTGAGCGACTTTTACAGGCTAAGAAAAACAATATACACAACTCACTTAATAGCGGTATTTTGCTGAAATATCAAGAGCCAGGTTTAGGGCATTTAGTTGAGCTTGTGCTTTCTGTAAAGACTCATACCATTCTTTTTGAGGGTCACTATCTGCAACAACGCCAGCACCGACTTGTCCCCAAACAATTGCTTCAGATGTAGAATCGCTCATATCAGTATATAGCAAAGTGCGAATCAGAATATTTAAGTCTAGGTTTCCCCGCCAATCCAGATAACCACAAGAACCGTAAAATAAGTTGCGCTTTAGGGGTTCGAGTTCTTCGATAATTTCCAGACAACGAACTTTAGGACAACCAGTAATTGTCCCGCCAGGAAACACAGATCGAATTAAGTCTACAGCGTCATAGTTTGGATGTAGCATACCGATAACATTGCTGACAAGGTGCATGACATGGCTGTAGCGTTCAATTGTCAGGAGTTCATCGACTTTGACAGATCCCCACTCGCATACTCTCCCGATGTCATTGCGCTCTAGATCGACAAGCATGATGTGTTCGGCTCTTTCTTTGGTGTTGCTGATTAACTCTTGCGCTAAGAACTCATCAGCTGTGGGGGTTTCCCCGCGCGATCGCGTTCCTGCAATCGGTCGAGCTTGAACTTGTTTTCCTGATAATTTTACCAGCCTCTCAGGCGAACAGCTCATCATTGCCCCCCAAGGAGTCTGCCAATAACTAGCAAAGGGGGAAGGATTAATCTGCTGCAAAGCTCGATAAATTGTCCAACTACCACTTGGGGTATGGGTTTCAAATCGCAAGGACAAATTCGCCTGAAAGATATCGCCAGACTGAATATATTTCTTCGCTCGCCGCACCGCCGCCTCATAATCATCCTGAGACATTTGGAAAACAGGAGTGATAGGATTTGTTTTGTCAGTTCTTGGTAAATTTTGCGATCGCCTCTCTTTGTCTGGTTCCTCTAATTGACTTTGCATAACGTCGAGTTGAGCGGAGTCAGTCGCAGCTAACCACAAGAATTTGCTGTTGATGATCCGCCACTGCAAAAGATTCTGGTTCGTACCAGTAGGCGACTGGGAAAGGAAGCACATCGGCTTTGAGTTGAGGAAGTTGCTCAATCTCCCATGCCAAATCATATCCAAGCCATCCGAGCCAACCACCAGTAAAAGGAAGTTCAGGAGGCACAATTGATTGTGCTTTTATTCTTGCCTGTTCATCCTGATGATGAGAGTTAACTAGACAGCGCAGAAAAGGAAGAATTTCTCCTACAGGCGGTGTCCATAATTGAGGTTTCCCCTGAATGCAGCGGGGAGAACCCGCACAAATCGAATATCGAGCCAGATGAGTGCAGTTTGGAGTCACTGGACTTTCTAAAAGGGTTGCAATACGCTGATGGAAATCATCCTGCACCTTTTCTCCATCATCGCTAGTTTCAGCTTTGGGATTGAGAAATAGTGCCTCGAAGACTTGTGCCCCACTTAGTTTATCCAGAGGTAGCTTTCGCCAATGCCAAGATTGTATCGGTTTGATCGGTTTCATGGATGATAACATTGGGCTAAATATCTGTGCTGCGATTGCGACATTCACCTCTACTCGGTGGTAAAAAATAGCCTTCTGTTGCTCAAATCGATTCCCGATTTGAGCCATTGTCTCTTTTGTGATTGGATGAATCCAATCAGGCACCAGAAACCCCAGTGGCACAGCTACATGGGCATAGCATAGGATATCCGGTGCAGGCAATTGCAGGTTGGGAGTTGACAGAATCTCTTTGTCGTAAAGTAGAATATCTAGGTCGATGCTACATTGGACTTTGCCTTCGTCTCCCCGGATTCGACCTAGTGAATCCTCTATAGGGCGCAAGATCTGCTCATGCAGCTTAAGTGGTGGCAAATTTGTCTCTATCAAGCAGACACCATTAAGGTAAGGTGAGCCTGTCGTTTTGCCAATAGCTGGGTTTTCGTACACTGGAGATACAGCCAATATCCGTACCTGTTGATTTAGAGCTTTTAACCCCTTGACTAGGTTAAACTTAGCCTCATAGTTAGAACCGAAAGCAATTAAAGCAAGTCCAGACAAAATGCGTCCCGTGCCCCGTAGTTGGAAAAAATGAAAAGTGCCTAACTCTGGTTGTATAGTCCCAAGGGTTTGGTCTTAGAGGGTGTTTATCAAATAAATTTTAAGTAGTAGAAGGGTTAAAAATCAGTTAGGTCTCTCGACTGACCGCCCCACTTTACGTTGGATATTTCAACGCTTTCAGTGTATTCATTTAGTTGAGTTTAACAACGAAAAACACGTCTCTAATTAAAATCAAGAAAGAGATTTTATCCTGAATATTTTACCAGATTAGTATGAGTGTCTAGGCTGCTCCCCATCAGGAGCGGCAGTTGTGTGTCAGATTAACATATATAC
>JAQYWN010000432.1 GCA_029379265.1 Rhizonema sp. NSF051 | reverse complement strand
ACACTTTACTATTAGATGTATTTCAAGCAGTTAACATAGATTTTTTTGGCAAGTTTTTTAGGGTAAAAGTGGGCGAACGTCAATTAGAGGTTGTTACTTTGTTACTACAAGAGACAGAAGTAGTGCAAAGAGATATTTTGAATAAAATCCCCTTAGTTAATGAGTTACTTTCTTATCTACTCTTTAAAACAGATTTGCTGGTAGATAACAAGTTATATCAGGTAGGTAGCATTGAAGCGCAAGAGCAAGCGTTAATTATCTTAGAAAATGTGTTAATTCAAGTAGCAAATGCTGTGATACAGCCATTATTGAATAGGTTGGCAGATGTAGAAACAATTAAGCAAAATTTTTATGACCAAAAGTTAATTTCCACACGAGAAATTGAACGTTTCCGGAATAACTTATCTTGGAGATATAGAATCAAAAATTTAATACTTGAACCAAAAGCCATTTTTGAAAGTTGCTATCAACTCTTTGTATTTGCACCTCGCGGTATTGCCACAGTTTCGATTTATGCTCCGCGTAGTCAAGAGTTAGCACAACTATCTGGTATACCTCTAATTATTACTCTAGCACTAGAGTTGCGTGATGCGATCGCTCCCCGTATACAGTCTTTATTATCTTTATTTGGCAATGGTCTTGTCTTCATTCTTACACAAGTAATTGGGAAAAGTATAGGTTTAATTGGTCGTGGTATTATTCAAGGCATTGGTAGTTTTTCGTTATCTGATAGTAAAAATAAAAAGTTATGACTTATAGCAATATAAGCGCATTCTTTGTGAAAATTGCGCCTCCTCAGATTCCCGACAACTTTCACGAAGTCGGGAATCTGAATTCTCTCGCAGTTTGCTCGATAATTTCTGAAAAACTGGGAGAGACAAACGATAGAGACGCAAGATGATGAACTTTAATTTTTTGAGCGATCGCCAATGCCATAATATTAATTAACTCCCTAGCTTCTGCACCCAGAATCGTTGCTCCTAAAATCTCCCCATTACGGAGGACAATTAATTTACAGATACCTGTGGTTTCATCCCTAAGCTGGGCAGCTGCCAATGTTTTAAAAAACTGCCGCAAAACAATAACTTCATTATGACTGTATCGGCGTTTTGATTGCGCTTCTGTCAAACCCACTTGAGCTAGTGTAGGCTGAGTCAATATTGCCCAAGGAACGTATTGATAATTAACTTTGAACCTGGGAGTAAACAAAGCATTTTGTAAGGCGATTTTTGCCTCATAATAAGCAATGTTAGGACAGTCATAGCCACCAATGACATCACCACAAGCATAAATACGGTGGTTGCTTGTCTGTAGTTTATCATTCACAAGTAAGCGATGCTGATTCCATTTAACGCCGACTGCTGCCAAGTTGAGAGATTCAATATTTGGCTGCTGTGCGATCGCCACTACAATTTCATCAGTTTCAATAGCCTTATCTCCCACCTGAAGCCACTTCTTATCGTGAATCCGTCTTACCTGAGTGACTCGTGTTTGGGTGAGTACGCGCACACCTTCTGCTTCCAATTGACTGCACAGCAGCTGAGCCATCTCTGGATCAACATGAGACAAAATTAGTGGGCGATCTACTATCAGTGTCACGTTACTACCCAACCGCACTAATGTTTGTGCCAGTTCAATGCTTTGAGGCACTCCACCAATAATGACCCAGCTTTTAGGTGGTTGAGGACTGCACAAAGACTGCCAAATATTAGATAAGGTAAGAAAACCAGTTTCTCGCAATCCTTCAATCTCTGGGTTTGCTTGAACGGAAGTAGCAAGCAGATAGGCACGTGCGCTTAGTATACGGTCATTAACAGCAAATGCCAAAGGTGACGATTGAAATTGACCGCTACTAAAAATAATATCGACTCCTTTGGCTGCCAGGATTACTGGTGAATACTGCTCTTGGAGATTAGAGACAACACCAGTAGTCCATAACTTCGCCTGTTGCCATTCGATAGATACTTGGCTTTCTGTTGGAGGTTTACTCTCATCAGAACTGCCCTTCTGCATAACTCTCGTGCTGTCTGTTGAGATATCAGCACTATTAGCATGAACACCAAATTGAGCAGCATGACTCAGCGACTTAGAGAGTGTACCAATTTCCCTAAGAGCATGGTGATACAACCCATAGCTAGATATGGGTTCTACCAAAGCGACTTTGGCTTTTAGTTGAGTGGCACTCAAGGCTGCGTAGTGTCCAGCAACACTGCCACCAATAATCACAACATCGTAATCAGGAGTCACGGCAATAAAGAGTTGGGGACGGGGTTCGGGAAACAGAAGATAGAAGACAGGAGACAGGAGACAGGAGACAGGAGACAGGAGACAGGAGACAGGAGACAGGAGACAGGAGACAGGAGATAGGAGTTATCATTCCTTCCCCTGCTCCAAGGGATCGCTCCCCATCTCCCCTACTTCCTCTTTCCCTCTCCCTCACTCTTAGCTATAGCTGCTAATAAGCGTTGGTTATCAGAGGAGGTGCGAACAGCAACCCGAAAATAGCGATCGCCTAGCTCAGCAAAACTGAGGCAATCGCGAATGAGAATCTGGTGATGCTGGAGTAATTTTTGCTGTAACTGCAAAACAGACTGCTGCGATTCAACTAGTAAAAAGTTAGCAGCACTGTGTAAAGGTTGTAATCCTGGTAGAGAAGCTAAACCCTGAAAGAGTTGGTTGCGTGCTGCTGGTAACCATGTCCAGGTTAAAAGCTGAAACTTATTATCCAGGAGTGCGGCAACTGCTGCTGCTGCTGCTAGGGTGTTTACGGGCCAGGGATCGCGCCACGATTGCCACAATCGCAGGCGATCAGGGTGAGCGATCGCATATCCGAGTCGCAGTCCGGGGAGACTGTAAAATTTGGTCAGCGATCGCAAAATCACTAAGTTTGGATATTGCTGCACCACATGAATCAGGCTTTGTTCCTGATCTGGATGCAGAAAATCCATAAACGCCTCATCTACCACCACTAAAGCAAAGTCCTTCAAGCATGGCAGAATCGCTTCCCTTGAAAATAACATTCCCGTCGGGTTGTGAGGGTTGTTCAGCAGTAGTCCGCACTCAGTCATGAGTCCTGAGAATGCAGTCCTGAGCATACTTGTTAAGTTTGGATTCGGGACTCGAGGCTCTGGACTAATTAGCGGAAAACTCAATACTTTGGCGTTGTATGCCGCCAACGCCCGGTAGTAGTCGCCAAAGGCTGGAGTTATTAAAGCTGTCGCAGCTAACTGTGCTAATTCCCTACCTGCCAAAGTTAGCAACTCTGCCGAGCCGTTACCCGGCAGAATCCACTCTTGTGGCAGTTGATGAAAGTGACTCAGAGCAAGTCTCAGTTCACGATAATCAGGGTCTGGATAGTGCTGGAGATTATCCAATTGGGACTCAATTGCGGATATAACGCTGTTTGGTGGTCCCAATGGGCTGATGCTGGCAGAAAAATCCAGAATAGCACTAGGGGGACAGCCAGCTAGTTCTGCTGCCCAAGCTAAATTTCCCCCGTGTGCTGGTTGCCGCATGACTAAAATGATTCCTGAAGACAGAACCTACGCTTTTGGGGGTGCAACTTTTTCTCTAAACAGCTTTCCTGCAGAGAAGGCGGGAACCTTCGTCGCTGGGATTTCCATTTTTTCATTTGTTTTTGGGTTACGACCTTCACGAGCCTTACGTTCCCGTGATTCAAACGAGCCGAATCCTACGAGCGTTACTTTATCTCCAGAGGAGACAGCTTCGACAATGATTTCCAAAGCGGCAGTCAAGACTGCATCAGCTTGTTTTTTAGTAACACTAGCTTTGTCAGCTACGGCATCAACTAATTCACCTTTATTCATGTCAATTCCTTGAGGTTTACTTGAGATTGTGTAAAGAGCCGCTACCGGAGCATCTTTACGTAAATCCCACAGAAAGGAGATTTACAAAAGCCATGCTTTTTGAGTACTTTTGCTTAAAACGTCTGTAACTCTCATAGGCTCGACTTTTCAATGAATCATTCTAAGGTGTCCTAGCCTGATGTGGGTAGATGAAACCATTAATTTATATAGATTTCGGCATTTTTTTTTGCTAAAGGGTCATTGTTTCACAAAAAACCCTTTTTTTACTAGGCAAAAATACTCAAAAAATAGCTTTTCCCAAAAAAGGGGTGGTTAGTTATTTATAAGTTTAGTTACTTAATTTAGAAGCCATGAGTTAAAACGAAGGGAGAGGGCAGCTATGAGGCTGAAGGAATTAAGGTAAAATAAAGTACAGGATAGCAGAGAAGCACCACTGATTTATTGTCAAGGTTTCAAGATGCCAGTCTTTTTCTAAGCTCAGCCTCTAGCTGTTCATCTTAAAAAATCCGATACGTTGGAAACCGTGTGGTTTTAACCCCTACTTGGAAAACGAACGCTTGCGAAACTCGCCGGGGGAAGCTTCCCTCGGCAGATTTCGCATTTTAATAAGCGTATCCATATCCATCTTTACGATGAATAATTTGGCAAAAACGGTGCGAAATCCCTTGGATTAAACCCTTTTTGGTTGAGACATTAAAGCTGCCAGTCGCACGGGTTGCGATTCTACCAGAATGGATTCCGATTTTCTTGCCAGTAGTGACAACCGCTTTAACAATATCACCTGTTTGGAAACCGAAATGAATTTTCTCTCTAGCACAATGTCGATCAGGAAACCCGTATTTATCAGTACGGCATGATTGACGCAAAGTCTGCCGGAGAGAGTAATCTCTCCGGCAGACTTTGCGGGTTCCATGTCCGTGACAAAGTAGTACTTATTTTTTAGGAATCTGCAAGCCGCGACGCTCTAATATTTGCCGCACTTCAGGACTTGGGTTGTAGTTATAGCCAAACGAGGAGCGCTCTGAGTCATCCATAATCTGAGGTGTTAACAACACAATTACCTCTTGACGTGTATTCTGTTTGTTTGTTCTTCTAAACAATGCCCCAATTAGCGGAATATCACCTAGGATGGGAATTTTGGATACTGTTGTCCGGTCTGAGTCTTGAATGATACCGCTGAGAATGAGCGTTTGACCGTCTCTTAGGCGAATTGTGCCAGATTGAAGCGAACGTTCAGATATCAAAAATATTGTTTGGCTACCACTTGATCCCAGATTAATATTTTGTGAAGATTGCGGTGCTCTCACATTAGGAGCAACGGATAGACCGACAAAACCATTGTCGTCAATCCGATCAACTTTGACAGTCAAGGTTAAACCTACATTCGTTTTCTCAGCTGTAACTACTTGCGTGGTATCGCCAGTACCACGAGTTATTTCATTCTTAATGTTTCCTACCACTTCCTGGGTCAAGTTGACAAGAGCCTGCTGACCTTCTTGCACAATTAAAGTTGGGTCTGTCAGAATTTTAGCATTACCAGTTTGCACCTGAGCTTGCAAGCTAGCCAGTAAACGTCTTGGGAATTGGTATAAAGAAGGGAGAGCGGCTGTGGCTGTACCTAAAGCACCTTGTGATACTGTCGGGATGCCATTTGCATCAAACGTAACAATATTGTTTGTGGCTGGAGTGATATTAGAATAACCTGGTGTTAAAGGATTTCCCGTAGGTGAAACTGGTGTATAAAATGTACCAGATTGACCGCCGATGTTAGTGCTAGTACCGTTGCGGTTGATTACTGTTGTACCGGGTTGAGTTCCTGGAATCGTGACTGGGCTATTTGGGTTGAAGAAGGGAGCAGCCGAACTATACGGGTTAGTTATCGTTGGTGTACTAGTTATACTACCTGCCGCTTCCGTACTGGTCGCAGGTCGAGAGCCACCAAAATTCAGAGATGCGGCACCACCATCATTGGTAAAGTAGTTGTTACCGATTCCAAAAGAGAAACTGCCGTTGGTGTCATGGATGTTTGAGAGATTAACATCAATAATTTTGACATTAACTGCCACTTGTCGGCGACGGATATCTAATTGAGTTAGTTGAGCGATCGCCATCTCAATTAGCCTCGATGTCCCAATTAAGGTTATAGAATTAGTCCGTTCGTCACCTAGTGCCTGTAATCCTCTTAGTAAAGGCTTACTATATTTAGAATCCTCAAGGCTGAGACGTTCGATTCTAGTTTCCGTCGTCGTTTGAGTTTGAGTAAGAGCGCTGGCAACGTTACCCACAGGTACAGCACTGACACTCGTCACTTGTCGCTCGCGGCTGACAGCACTTTCTGCTCCCATGCCGACTAAAAAGTTAAGTGCGACTCCCACAGTGACTTGATTGAGTCGCAAGTTACGCATTGCCACATCGCGAGTGGCATTGGGTAGATTAGCCCCAACGAAAAGCGTGCGTCCACTACGGTTAGCTTCTAAACCACTTAAACGCAAGACGTAGTTAAAAACATCTTGTACTGGCTCGTTTTCAATATCTAAGGAGATTGTCGGTCCATCACCTCCAGTTGTGGTAGCTCCGGGCTGCCCCCCTGGTTGCGCTGCTATTCCACCCATATAAGCTAGGTTGAGACCTGCCGCACGAGCCAGCAGTGACAAAACCTCTCGTACTGGAGCATCTCGCAATACCAAACGGGGAACACGTTCTTGAGTTCCCAAGTCAATGACACTAGGAGAAGCATCTAAATTGGAGATGGCAATATCTCCTACAGGTGGAGCGACGGCTCTAGGTAGGAAAGGTGGTGCCGGAGTTGCAGGTTGTCCTGGTTCAGCGACAGGTGCTGTTTTCCCATCAATAGTGACTTGTGGGTTGGGAATGAGAACGTCTGGTTTTTGACCTAACAGAGTTGGCTTAGGAGCTTGCGGTGTAGGAACATTATCAGCCACCTGCTGTGTTGGTGCTACTCCTGATGGTTGTGCAGTGGATATCTTGCCCCTCTCATTTGGGGTAAAACCGAGGGTGATTCCGTCTTCCTTTCGCACCAACGGTTGAGTATTCGGGGGATTATTTTTTCCAGTCACCACCACCCGGATGCTGTTGGCATCAAGTTGATTGACGGCGACTGAGGCAATACCCGGAGCAGGATTGTCTTGGCGGAAACTATTGCCTTTCCTCAGATCTTGCACCTACGGTATAAACCAGGAGTAGGCGAATAAAGAGTACAAAA